>JALOCE010000093.1 GCA_023227925.1 Candidatus Omnitrophota bacterium | reverse complement strand
TCTACGGAAGGCCTTACCGCGAACGCATAGAGATAAACGCTGCGATCAAAGAGATCAAAAAGAAAAGCGGCAGCCAATTTGACCCCAAAGTCGTAGAGGCTTTCTTGAAAGCCGTAAAAAATTTAAACCTAAAAAAATACTTGTCCCGCGACAAACAATAGTTTAAAATATATTAAAATGGAAAACGAAAATCATTCACAATTAGAGTTGTTCTCCCAATCAGGAGGCTACGGCAGCATAAAGGCACAGGGCCAGCGTTATTCATTCTTTGGGCAGATACGTAATTACGAAAAAAAGATACTGCTGGTTATCGCCTTTGTAATAACAGCCATAATTTCTTTTTCTTTAGGCGTAGAAAAAGGTAAACATGCGCAGTTAGCTAATACCGGTTCCCGTATCGATATGGCCCTTAAAGCAGGGCCGGCGGCGGCGGAGGCACCGGTGAATAAACAAACATACCAGCAGCCTCCGGTCAGTGAAATAAATATTTTAGCGGCAGCGCCTGCAGAAAAAACCATAAAGCAACCGTCGCCGCTACAAGCCCCGGGCAGCTACACTATACAAGTAGCGAGTTTTAAAAATAAATCACTTGCCCAGCAAGAATCGAATAAATTAAAGAAAATGGGGTTCAAGCCGCTGGTCCTCTCGCGGGGCACTTTTGCCGTAGTTTGCGTAGGAAATTTTCCCAATAAAAAAATAGCACAAGCCACACAATCAGAACTCAAAAAACGTTATGGAGACTGCATAATAAGGAGGCTATAAAATCATGTCCATACATCCATCTTTGAATTCATCAAATAAAGGTAAGAAAGACAGGACGGTATTAAAACGCATAGAGCGCATAAGGACTATGTTAGATAAAGGGCAATGGAAAGAAGGAGATAAAGTCTACGGCCTGCCAAAGATCAAAACAATACGTATAAAGATCAAGAAGGAAAAGGTCGAAAAGGCAGAAACCGCTGTTACTGCCGAAGGCGCTGCTCCCGCTCCCGCCGCCGAAACTAAAGGGGCTCCAGCAAAAGGGGCTGCCAGCAAACAGGAAAAAAAATAATTACAAATATGCATTCCGGTAAAAAGCTGCTTCTTATAACCGTTGCGGGTTTAATGCTGCTATTGCAATCAGCCAATACGGCATTTGCGCAGGAAAAACCACCCTTCATCGGCAAGATCAATGGCGATAACATAAATATACGCGCCGACTCCACCGTCAGCTCAGAAGCAATCTGCAATGTTGACAAAGGCCAAAGCCTGGAGGTAGTCTCCGAATCCTACGAATGGTATAAAGTAAAGCTGCCTAAAAACGCGCCTTCCTTTATCAAAAAGAACCTTGTTAGCGTTATCGAGAATAAGGCCGATAATACGCTTGGAACCAACAGCGCTGCGCAAATACGCACGGCCGTTGTGGCAGGCGACAAGGTAAATATCCGGCTTCATCCCAGCGAATCATCGCCCATCTTAGGGCAGGTGAATAAAAACGAAGTCATAAATATCCTGCAGGATAGAGAAGCGTGGTTTAAAATAGAGCCCATAGATAATAGTTTCGGCTGGATAAATAAAAAATTTGTCACCAGGGGCACCGGCACAAAGCAGGAAATTACTGATAAAGATAAAGTAACTGCCCCGCCGGAACTCCCCCAGGAAAATGTAACTATCGAAGGTATCATCAGCCCCTACGGGATGGTCATCAAACGCCCTGCCACGCATAAACTCATCACCAGCGACAAAAAAATATTCTTACTCACAGGTAACAAAAAAAGCCTCGATGCGCTAAATTACCATAAAGTAAGGATCACCGGAAAAATAATCAGCCCATCCCGCGAAAAATACCCTGTTATAGAAATAAAGATACTGGAGACAGCAGATTGAACACCTTAAAGCTTGATCTTAAAGCGCGCTCATATAATATAATAGTGGGCAGCGGTATCATAGGCCTCCTGGGTAAAACTTTGCGTAAACTTGATATCGGCTCTGACGCATATGTAATCACCAATGCCGCGATAAAAAACAGGCACGGAAAAGCATTAAATAAAGCGCTAAAAAAAGCCGGATTTACCGTCAGGTTCAAGACTGTGCCTGATAGCGAAAAAAGCAAATCCTTAAAAGTTGCTTCGGAAATAATAGAAGACATAATCTGCCATAATAAGAAAAAACGCATATTTATCGTGGCCTTTGGCGGCGGGGTCATCGGAGACCTGGCGGGCTTTGTGGCTTCCGTATATAAACGCGGTATCCCTTACGTGCAGGTCCCCACGACATTATTAGCCCAGGTAGACTCAAGTATCGGCGGAAAAACTGCGGTAGATTTAAGCCAGGGGAAAAATCTTGTAGGCGCTTTTTATCAGCCGAGGCTTGTCTATAGCGATGTAGGGCTGCTCAAAACACTTCACTCCAGGCAAATCAAATCAGCCCTGGCTGAAATCGTAAAATACGCAATTATAAAAGACCCGGCGTTATTTAACTATCTGCAAAAAAAGCACAAAGATATTCTTGCCCTTAAGACGGCGCCCCTGGAATTCATTGTAAAGCGCTGCAGCCATATCAAGGCAAAGATCGTAGAAAAGGACGAAAGGGAAGAGAAGGGGGTCCGGACGATCCTTAATTTCGGCCACACCATAGGCCATGCCATTGAATCAGCCGGAAGTTTTAAAAAATACAATCACGGCGAGGCAGTAGCCTTAGGCATGCTTCTGGCCTCTGATATAAGTAAAAACTTATCCCTCATAAACAATAATTCAGGGCAAAAAATCGAAAATCTTATCATGGCTATGGGGCTGCCTACACGAATAAGAAAAATTCCCGTGCAAAAAATAATAAAGGCGCATTACCACGATAAGAAATTTATCGGTTCCAAAAATAGGTTTGTCTTACTGGGGGGTATCGGTAGGGCGCTGGTTTTAGAAGATATACCTCTTAAGGTCATCCAAGAGGCAATTAAAAAGCGCGTTATTTGCTGACAAGCTTAATAATAGAGCCTTGAAAATCCAATTCCACTTCATTTAATTCGATCCGCGTAACTGTCGCGCCTTCAACCAAATCGCCTTTTTTTACAATCCGGTTATTTATAAGCGCGTAACCTTCCTGTTGCGAGAAAAAAACACCATTTAATGTCAACTCAGGCGAAGGTTGTTTTTTAGCATTATCCAGGACGGGGCGGTAGGACTCCCTGGTTTCTGTCAAAGGAGCCTCTTTCTTAGGCGCTTCCGCGCTCGGCAGGTGCCCCTGAAGCGATACTGAAAGCTCGGGCTTTTTCTTTACAATTTGCTGTGCTTTACTAAGAAGGCCGGCCGTATCGACCTTTGGTACTCCGGGCAAAAATTTAAAAAATATATCGGCAATAAAAAAACCGACGCATGCCAGCAGCACATACAAAAAATAAAGCTTAAAGTTCGGCTTGGGCTTCTTTACGATAGCAGGTTCTTGCGGGGCAGAAGAATTCTCGACTTTTTTTAAAGCGTCATAAATAATGCTCATCTATTGCCTTTCTCCCACGAAATAAGCCCCCAACTCCTCCTGGCACTTCTTTATCGTATCAGAAGTTATTTTGCGGGATTCATCTACAAAAGCAGCCAAGAGCGCGCGATCGCAAATAATATTGATCAGGCGAGGCACGCCGCCGGAGAAATCATAGATCATCTTTAGCGCTTCATCGCTAAAATCTATTCTTTCAATCGAACCGGAAGCGATATTCAAACGATGCTCTATATACCTTATCACTTCATCCTGGTCTAAGGGCGTCATATGATACCTGACCGTTATTCTCTGTTGGAGCTGGCGCAGGTCATATTGATCGAGCTTACGGTTTAATTCCGGCTGGCCTACCAATATGATCTGCAGCAATTTGTTTTTTTGCGTCTCCAGGTTCGAAAGGAGGCGGACCTGTTCCAACTGATGGGTTTTAAGGTTTTGCGCTTCGTCGATAATAAGGGTCACATTATTACCGCACTCGGATTCGCTCAATAAAAATTTATTGAACTCCGAGATCAAAGACAGGCGCGACTTATCTTTCAGCACTACGCCGAAATCACTCACTATCGCTTCCAATAATTGGATCTCGGGAAGATAAGGGTTAAGTATGAGGGCTGTCTTGACATTTTTTTCCAGTTGGTTAAGAAAAAAACGGCAGAGCGTGGTCTTACCCGTGCCTATCTCGCCCGTGATCACAATTATGCCTTTTCTCTGGGTAACGCCGTATTTAAGGTGCGCTAAAGCATCTTTGTGCTTGCGGCTAAAGAAAAAGAAGGCAGGATCAGAGGTAACATTAAAGGGTTTTTCTTTCAGGCCATAAAATTGACAATACATATTCTTAACCTTTCAAGAGTATTATATCAGAAATAAGCTTTTTGGTAAAGTATTGACATAAATATAAATGTATGATATAGTTTGTGTCCAGTGGAAAGCATACTGGATAAAGAAAACAAAAGGCGTTTCCCGAGGGTAGAACTGCATATCCCTTTACGCTATCAGATCAGAGGCAGGCCGGACTTTAACAATGCTATCTGCGAAGATATCAGCGTAAACGGAGTAGGATTTACCAATGACAGGTTTATTCCACCTCTAAGCAAATTGACATTAGAGCTTAATGTATTATCCCGTAGTTTAAGCCCGATCGTGACAGTCGCCTGGTCATCTCCGTTACCGCATTCGAACAAATACCATTTGGGCGTTGAATTCCTGGAGTTGAATCCGGTTGAAAAACGCTACCTCGGAGACTACGTCGATATGCAAAGAGGGAAAATCTAAAAAGAAAGAAAGGATCATTTAAATGGCAGAGGAACAAGCGAAAGCACCAGCCGCAGCAGCTAGCGCGCCAGTCGCGGAAAAACAAACTAACTGTTTAGGTTGCAACAAACCCATTAAAAAATTAAAACGCTATTACCGTAATGGAAAATTTTACTGCAACAAAAAATGCTGGGTCAACCACCTGAAGAAAGCTAAGGAAGGCTCAAAATGAAACAAAGCTTAAAACAAGAAAGAAGGCTGCATCCCCGGTTAGACCATACCCTTCCGGTTAAAATAGCGGCTAATGGCTATGACTTTATTACTACTACCCAGAACGTAAGCTGCGTCGGAGCATACTGCCGCATAAATAAATACATACCGCCCTTTACCAAGATCATGGTAAGGCTGGCACTGCCCATCATAACAGATAATAAAACTAAAAATTACAGCGTCGAATGTAAGGGCGTCATAGTCAGGACAGAAGACGAAAGCGAAGGCGGTTTTAATATCGCTATATTTTTTAACGATATAAAAGGCAGCCAACGGCAGAAGATATCCGAATACATAAGCCAATTCTTACCCCAAAATTTTTCCTCCCCCAGAAAAAAAATATGAATTTATGGGCAGAGTTAAAAAGCATCCGCCGGTAAAACTGATCATCGGCTTTATTTTTAAAGAGGGCGCCATACTCAAAAAGGCTCTTGCCTCTTTAGAAAGGCGTTTCGGTAAAATAGATTTCGAAAGCCAGATCTTAGATTTTACGCATACCGATTATTACGAAAAAGAATTAGGGCCTAGCCTCAAACGAAAATTTATAAGCTTTGAAAGGCTCATCCCGCCCGAAAACCTGCCAAAGATAAAAATAATCGCCAATAGGATCGAGGACAAATTAGCTGACGGCGCCAACCGCACGATCAATATCGACCCGGGCTATTTAAATCATTCCAAGCTGCTATTGGCCTCGACCAAGGATTACGGGCACCGCATATATCTGAATAATGGTATATTCGCCGAAGTAACTCTTTTCTACCAGGATAAGACTTTTAAAACGCTGGATTGGACTTACCCGGATTATAAAACTCCGGAGTATATCGAGATATTCATAAAAATAAGGGATATATATGCAGAGCAGATCAAAACTTAAAGAAAAAACCGGACAGGCTTTAAAAATGCTGGAGTCCTGTTCTCTCTGCCCGCGCAAATGCAACGTAAACCGCCTGAAGAATGAATTAGGTTTTTGTAAAACCGGGCTAAAAGCAAAAGTCTGCAGTTTTATGCCCCATCACGGCGAAGAACCGCCCATATCAGGAAGCAGGGGTTCAGGGGCGATATTTTTTTCAAATTGCAATATGGCTTGTGTTTATTGCCAAAATTATAAATTCAGCCAATTACAAGAAGAAGGCAGGGAGGTAAGCCCTGAAGAGCTGGCCGGATTTATGCTCGAACTGCAAAATAACGGCTGCCATAACATAAATTTAGTAACGCCTACCCATGTCATGCCGCAGATCCTGCAAAGCCTGGTTATTGCCATAGAAAAAGGGCTAAAAATTCCTTTAGTCTATAATACCTCCGGTTACGAATTAGTAGAAGCCTTAGAAATACTCGAAGGTATTGTAGACATATATCTTCCCGATATGCGCTACGCAGATAATAATATGGCGATAAAATATTCTTCCGCCCCGGATTATCCAAAATATAACCGCCAGGCAATAAAAGAAATGTACCGGCAGGTCGGAGTTGAGGGGCTTATTATCAGGCATCTCGTTTTACCGGATAATATCTCCGGCACGGATAAAATAATGCGCTTTATCTCAAGTGAAATTTCAAAAGACGCATATATCAGCCTGATGAGCCAATATTCTCCATATTTTAAGGCAACGGGCATAAAAGAGATCTCGCGCAGGCTTCTTCTGGAAGAATACGAAAACGCTAAAACCATCATGGAAAAATACGGCCTGCACAACGGCTGGACGCAGGATTCCGGAGGATTAGAAAGATTTGCCGGCGTAAATATCAAATCCAATATATAGGATAATTTATGATACCTCAAGACCTTGGCAAGCTGCTTAGCGCGAGTGCGCAAATCCATCCCCACCGCACTGCTATTGTCTTCGGCCAGAAAAAAATAAGTTATAAAACGCTCGATGAATTAACCAGCCATATCGCATCAGGCATTATCGAGTTAGGCATAAAAAAACAGGATAGGATAGCCCTATTTTTAGATAACTGCCCGGAATTCATCATCAGCTATTTCGCCATACTTAAAGCCGGATGCGTGGCCGTGCCCATTAACTATATGTTTAAAATAGAAGAGGCAAAATTTATCCTAGAGGACAGCGAGACAACCTGCCTTATCACTTCCAGGGCGTATCTGGATATGTCCGAAGAATTAAAGCTCAGGGTCGACAGCTTGAAATATATCATCTGCACGAAAGATTTACATAAAATTAAAAAAGAAGATACAGAAAAATTAAATAAAATTTATACCGCTCTTTCTGATCTAGCGGTAATTTTGAAT
>JALOCE010000092.1 GCA_023227925.1 Candidatus Omnitrophota bacterium | reverse complement strand
TCCTGAAGGCTCTGGGTTAAATGACGGTTAGCCAAAAGCAATGCATGCAATTCCGTGCCTTTCTGGACCAGGAAAAACAATTTTTCCATATTGAGAGGCTTACCGACGAAATCGTAAACCCCTAAGCCCGGAAGTTCTTTGCCTGCGTCGCTATTTGCGTCTTCCGTCAATACAACAATGATGCAGTCCGGATCGCGCTTCTTTATCGCCTTGATAAGCTCGATAGAACTAAATTCACCGGGCATATTAAGCCTGACTATCACTGCCTCAAAATTACCTTCCTGGAAAGTTTCAAAACCCGCACGGGTAGTAAGTTCGGAGGCAATAGGAAAATTCCAGTTCGTGATCAATTTTTCCCGGATGTACCTGGCCATTGTCTCATCGTCATGCACCAACAAAACCTTGGCGTTATCCATCAACCCTCCGTAGTTATTCTTAAGGCTTCATCCAGCGTAGTCATTTCTTCTTTTACTTTTAAAAACGCGTCTTCCCGCAAAGTATGCATATTGCATTTTGTCACCGCGTATTCTTTTATTTCATCGAGCGACTTCTTCTTAATGATCATCTCTCTCATGGCGTCATCGACTATTATCGCTTCCAGAATAGCTATTCTACCATAAAATCCGCTATTATTGCAATACTTACACCCTTCTGCTTTATAAAAAACGGTTTTTTCTTTGAAACCGATGCCCTCTAAAAAATCTTTGGGGATCTCTATGGGTTTCCTGCATTTAAGGCAGATCTTACGCGCCAGCCTCTGCGCGCAAAGCATCACCAGGCTTGAAGCGACCAGGAACGGCTCGATCCCCATATCGATAAGCCGGGTGATACTGGAGATCGCGTCATTTGTATGCAATGTAGAAAACAAGAGTTGCCCGGTCAGCGCGGCTTTTATGGCAATATCGGCAGTTTCGGAATCCCTTATTTCACCGATCATAATTACATCCGGGCTCTGCCTGAGCAGGGAACGTAACCCCGAGGCAAAATCAAGCCCGATATCAGGCTTGACCTGTAGTTGGGTGATCCCTTCTATCTGATATTCCACAGGATCTTCGATAGTAATGATATTTCTCTCGGGAGTATTCAACTGGTTTAAGACCGAATAAAGCGTAGTAGATTTTCCCGAGCCGGTAGGGCCGGTGACCAGGATCATACCGAAAGGCTTGGTGATCGCCTCCTTGAATACGCGCGCCGGGTCGGGCGAAAAACCCAGTTTATCCAGGCCGATCGTCAGATTTGATTTATCCAGCAGGCGTAAGACAAATTTTTGGCCGAATGTCGTCGGCAAACCTGAAACGCGAAAATCTACCTCCTGGGCTTCGAACCTTACCTTGAATCTTCCGTCCTGGGGGACACGGTTCTCCGTAATATCCAGGTTAGAAATAATCTTTACGCGGGCAATGATCGCGTTCTGGTTTATTTTAGGAATCCTGAATACATCGTGCAACGAACCGTCTATGCGGTATCTTATACGCAAGATATCCTCTTCCGGCTCGATATGTATATCGGAAGCCCTCTTCTTTAAGGCCTGCGTCAAGATAAGGTCTACCAATTTAACAATAGGCGCTTTTTCACTTTCGCGCAGGACGCTGGTAAGCTCCAGGTCTTCCTGTTTCAATAACTCTACGTCTTCCTGGCCTAGATCCGGATGCACAACGGAATTCTCATCCAGGATCTGCTGCATATCTTTGGTCTCCAGATGATATTGCGCGTCTATGGCCTTGGATATTTCTTCCTCTGAACTTAAAACAGTGTCGATATCGCAACCGGTGACAGTCTTTAAATCATCCAAAGCAAAAATATTCAAAGGATCGGACATAGCAACAGTAAGGGTATTGCCCATGCGCGATAAACCAATAACGCTATATTGCGTTGCCATGCGCTCGGGAATAAGCTTGATGATCTCGGGATCGAATTTAAATTTGGTAAGATGTAGCGTGGGTATATAAAGCTGTTCTGAAAGAAGCGAAAGCAGCTCTTCCTCCGAGATGATCTTATGCTCGATGAGCACCCTTCTCAAAGGTATCTGCTTTTGCTTCTGCAGCTGGATAGCCTTTTCCAATTGCTCCTGGCTGATCCGCTTGCTCTTGACTAGTATCTCAACAATGCTTTCTTTTAATGTCTGCATGGATTTTTATTATTCATCAGGCGCGGTAACGCGCGCTACTTCTTCTAAGGTAGTCATTCCTTCCAGCGCTGCCCGCAGGCCATCTTCCCTTAAAGTCAGCATGCCTTCTTTGCGCGCCTGCTCTTTTATAACATGCTCCTGCGCCCTAGCCAGGATCAGATCCCGTATCGCCGAAGTCAACAACAAGACTTCTATGATACCTACTCTCCCGCTATAACCTTTATTAAAACAATGCGGGCAGCCTCTGCCGCGGAAAAACTCCAGCTTTTTATTATCAGGGACTTTCATATTCAGGCTCTCTATGATATCTTTTTCGACAGTATATTTTTCCCTGCAATAAGAACAGACCTGGCGCACCAGCCTCTGCGCGGCTACACAGATCAAAGAAGAATTAATAAGATACGGCTCGACACCCATATTTACCAAACGCACTATTGCTCCCGGAGCTGTAGTGGTATGCAAAGTAGAAATAACAAGATGCCCGGTAAGAGCGCTCTTGACTGCGATGTCCACGGTTTCGTAATCGCGGATCTCTCCGACCATGATTATGTTGGGATCCTGCCTTAATATAGAACGCAAAGCAGTTGCGAATGTCAGGCCTACTTCCGGCCTTGCCGTTACCTGATTTATCCCCTCCAGTTGATATTCTACGGGGTCTTCTACGGTAACAATATTTTTCTCCGGGCTATCCACGTGTTTTAAGATCGAATAAAGAGTAGTGGTCTTGCCGCTACCCGTCGGGCCGCAGACAAGTATCATGCCGTGGGGAAAATTTGCGACCTTTTTTAATTTCACGACTGCTTCCTTGCCAAAACCTAATTTTTCTATATTAAGCGTAGCCTGGGATTTATCTAATATACGCAAGGCTACTTTTTCTCCTAAGCTCGAAGGCAAGACCGAAACCCTGAAGTCTATTTCCTGGCCGGAGATCTTGACCTTGAAGCGGCCATCCTGGGGGAGCCTGTGTTCGGCAATATCCAGATCCGAGATTACTTTTATCCGGGAAATAATCGGCGGGTGCATACTCTTGGGAGGAGATTGAGCCTCCTGCAATATGCCGTCAACGCGGAAACGGATCCTTAATTTTTTATCAAGAGGTTCGATAAGTATATCGGAAGCTTTTTTCTTTACCGCCTGATCAAGTATCATATTAGTGATCTTGATTATGGGGGTCTCCCGGCTGATACGATCCAGCTCCTGTTCCGAAGGCATGCTCTCCTTCTCTTCCTTTATCAGCTCTATGGAAGAAGAACTCATTTCTTTGACCAGGTCGTCGATTATGCCTTTGGTGGCATCGGGGTAAGATAATTCTATGGTCTGTAATATATCCTTGCTGGAAGAAATAATCGGATTTATTTTATATCCGGTAAGAGAACCCACGTGGTCAATGGCGAATATATTCAGGGGATCGGCCATGGCCAGGGTGATGGTATCGCCCATCTTGGAGACGGTGATTATCTGGTAATGGCGGGCAATTTCAACGGGGACGATCTTTACGACTTCGTAATCTATTTTAAAACGCTTTAAGTCGATCAAAGGAAGGCCCAGGCCTTCGCTCAAAACAGAGATCAGGTCGTTCTCTTTGATAAACTTCAAATTTATGATAATATCGCTGAGCCTGCCTCCCTTTTCCTTCTGCACATCCAATGCCTTATCCAGCTCTTTTTGCGTAATAAGCTTATTATTAATTAATAGCTGTGTCAGGCGCTCTTTTAAGGAAAGCATCTAGTCACCGATTAACTAATTTATTCTTTGTCTTTATAATATTTCGCGATGGCACGCTTTATATCTGATGAGGTAGAAACGAATGTTTGAACATTGCAGCCGGAAAGTAATTCTATATCTTCGACTGCCTGTATATTCAACGGATTAGACATCGCCAGGGTCAGATTGTTTCCGATCTTATCTATAGGGACGAGCATAAATTGCCTGGCAACCCGAGCGGGAACGATATTGATTATCTCAGGGTTGATTTCGTAGTTACTCAAAGGAAGGTAAGGAAAACCGTATTGCGCGGTCAGGGCCTGGGCAATGTCTTCTTCTTTGGCAAAACCTAAATCTACCAGCACTTCGCCCAATAGCCCGCTTCTTTCTTTCTGGGCCACCAATGCCTTATCCAGCTGCTGCTGATTAATTATGTTGCGCTCGATAAGCAATTCACCTAATTGTTTATTTATGATTTTTCTCGTTGCCATTTTTGCCTATTCTTCAGAGGGATGATAATGTGCGATTCTTACCCTGCGCCTTAGCCGCCTTAACAAGGTCCTTTGCCTTACTTACCAGCTCCTCGGAGTCTATGCCATCAAGCGGATTTTCGGCTACGCCCGCGCTTATGGTAAGCCTTTTACGGGTATCCTGCTCCTCGCTGAAAGCAAAAACTATTTTTTTCCTGACATCTTCGGCTATCTCATGCACCTGGCGTTTATTCTTCTCGGGTAAGACAACAGCGAATTCATTATCACCGAACCTGCCCACGCGGTCGACTTCGCCGATCGAACCTTTGAATAAAGAGGCGATCTTCTTTAACGCGGCCTCGGCTTGCAATGAGCCGAAATTTTGGTGGAATTCCCCGAAGTCATCGATATCAAAAATTATCAACCCGCACGGCCTCTGATAAGCAATCGCCCTTTTTATTTCTTCCTGGAGGCGGTTGCGGATGAATGCCTCATTATATAAACCTGTCAGGGCATCCCTTATCTCCAGCTTCTCTACGCGGTGCATAAGGACATCATTTTCCACAGCAATCGATATCTGCTTGGCAAAAATATCCAGCAATTCCATATCTTCTTTGTTGTATATAAAGTGCCCCCTGGCATTACCGATACCGATTATCCCTACGATCCTGCCTCTCAGATAGACCGGCAGGGCCAGCGTATTCTTCAATTTGAATTTCTCCTGAAAACTTAAATTTAATTTTTCCGGCAATATATTCTCTGCATCCACTATGAAAGGCTTATTGGTCTTTATCATTCTCTCGAATATCTCGTGCGGCTCGACCTTCATTTTAAAAAGTTCTGCTGAATTTACGCCGTCCGCCGCCTTAACAAGAAAAGTCTCCGCGCCTTCCTCCCTGAAAAATAAATAAGAACTTTCGGAGTTAGCCATAAGCCGCGCTTTTTCAGCTGCCACCCTGAAAATATCCTCGAGTTTTGAGCTCTGCGAAATCAGGGAACTTATCTGCAGCAGGCTGGAGAGCACAAGGACGCGTTTCTGAATGGCAAGATTTATTTCAGTAGTCTTCTCGCCGTAGTTTTTCAACTCGTCCATATTGGTGCGGATGCGCTGGGTGAGCTGATTGAGGGCATGGCCTAAATCGCCGACTTCATCTTCCTGGCTAGGTTCTATCCTGCGGCTGATATCGCCTGCGGCAATGAGCTTAGCGTCCGTGGTAACGGATAAGATGCGGTCGAAGACCTCTTTTACCAGGAAAAATCCGACGACGGCGATAAATACGCTGATGGACAAAGAAAGGATTATATCTGTTTTAAAGCCCGCGCTTGGCAGGATGTAATTGGAAACAAGATACCCGCATACCAACAAAGGCAAAACAGACATGAGAGCAGCGGAAACCCTTAATTTATATTTCAGACCCTGTGAAACTAAAAAATGATTTTTCCGCTCGGCCATCTTTAACCTCCTGTTTTTTTGAAAGGAGACCTTTTATGAATTTTTTATTATACCTCTTATCTCATTTCATAGCAACAATTTTCTTAAATTCTGACGACAAATAATCGCCGGCTATGCCGGTATCCAGGAAACTCCAGGGCAATACTTCTTCCTGAGGCCTCTGGCTCAAATAAGAATTATAATCTATATGCGACTGGTCAAACGCGTTGGCCCATTTATCAAAGACAAAATAATTGTTCCAGGCATCAAATCTTGCGCCATCCTTAAAGGCCTGCAATATCACCCGGGATAGCCTCCTGTCGCCCCTTGAAAGCACCCCCTCCAAAACGCTCATAAAACGGTTATGAAAATCCAATTTCAATCTCTTATTTTTTGTTTTGCTCCTAAGATAATCCTGTTTATACTTTATCTCTTCCAGTCCCTGCATGGCAAACCATTGTAACGGCGTATGCGGTTTGGGGATCAATGTATTGACGCTTATATTGACTTGCGCCGGCCTCCTCGTTAACTTCCTGCTTAATTCCGAGACCCGGATAGAAAAATCGATGATCGCATCCAGGTCTTTTTCTTCTTCATAAGGCAGGCCTATCATAAAATATAATTTCACATGCTGATAACCGGATAGATATGCATTTCCCAGGGAATTAAAAAAATCCTCTTCATTAAAATCCTTGCCGATAATCCCGCGTAATCTCTCTGACGCCGCTTCCGGAGCAAATGTCAGGCCGGTCTTCTTGATAGTAGCGATCAATTTGGAGAGGTTACCGACAAGGGCTTTCGCTTTTATGGACGGCAAAGATACGCTTACCGCCTTCTCGCGGAAATGCCCGATCAAAGATTCCATCAGCTTCTCTATCTGCGGGTAATCGCTGACCGACAGGCCGCACAAGGATATCTCTTCATAACCAGTCTCCTGATACGCCCTGGAAGCTAGGCCCAATACATTATTCAATTCTCTTTGCCGGAAAGGAAAATACTGAGCCCTGGCCTGGCAGAAACGGCACCTATTCGGGCAGCCGCGCATGATCTCAATGATCAGGCGGTCATGAATAGTTTGAATATAAGGAACGATCCACGGCGATGGAAAATAGGCTTTATCCAGGTCTTTGACAAAACGTTTCCTGACTACAGGAGATACTCCCTCTACTATCGGCTTAAATTCCTCCAGTTTCCCTTCCGCATCATAAACAGCCTCATATAATGAAGGCGCGTATACCCCTTCTATCGCGGAAAGCGCGACAAGTAATTCCTGTTTACTCATTTTATTCTGGCGAAAATTATTTTTAAGTTTTTTGTAGCCGGCTATCAGTTCCGGGATCACCTCTTCCCCCTCGCCGATAATAAACAGATCGAAAAATTCGTGCATCGGCTCGGGATTGAAAACGCATGGCCCTCCGCCGATAACCAGGGGGAATTCATTGCCGCGTAAAGCAGCCTCTAAAGGAATAGCGCCTAAGTCCAATAAGGCAAGGACATTGGTATAAGTCAATTCATAGCCTAAAGAGAAACCTATAATATCAAATTCTTTAAGCCTTCTTCCCGATTCCAGGGAAGTGATCTCCAGGTTATTGCTGCGTAAAGCGCCCTCCATATCAGGCGCCGGAGAAAAAAATCTTTCGCATGCTACTTCGGGAATATTATTCAATATGCCG
>JALOCE010000091.1 GCA_023227925.1 Candidatus Omnitrophota bacterium | reverse complement strand
ACATGCGCGGCTATCAGGTTACCAGTTACTCTATCTGCTGCAGAAAAAGATTTTTCCTGCGGCGGCCATACCCCTATGATATAAGCATGGTAGGCATAGACCATCGGTTCATTTATAGTCACCCAAAATTTTACCTTGTCGCAAAGCGCCTCGGCCGCTTTTTCTGCGTAGCGTAAAAAATAGAGCGCTGCATTTTTATTTTTCCATCCGCCCAGCTTGGCAAACCATAAAGGATTGGTAAAATGGTGCAGGGTAATAATAGGCTCGATATTGCGCTCTTTGAGGGCGAGAATGACATCGCGGTAATGCTCTATTTCCGAGCTAGAAAACTTACCTTTTTCCGGCTCTATACGGCTCCATTCCAGGGATAAACGATGGGCGTTATGGTTAAGCCCTACTGCCAAATCAAAATCTTGCCGGTATAATTGGTAATGCCGGCAGGCATCTCCGGAAACTTCCTTCAGGCCGGCTCTTTTTTCCCATTCCCACCAATCGTTATTTATATTATTGCCTTCGACCTGATGAGCAGAAGTCGCCGCGCCCCAGAAGAATCCTTGAGGAAATTTTAACATATACCAATTATACCATTGACAAATAAAAATGCCCAACAAAATGTTGGGCGAAATGAGACTCTAATTAAAAGGACCGATAAAGTTATCGGCAACCCAGCTACCATAATGGCTCTTCTTGCTTACCCCTGATCGCTCATCGTTTTACGATTCACTGTTGGCGATCCGTTGCTTTAGCCATTTTAGGCCTGTGGCTTTGCGTCCTCCGATTTCTCGGAGTTTACCTTTATCGGTCAAGATAAAGTATACAATAAAACTAGCGATATTTCAAGGCCCCTGGAAAAAACCTCTTCAACCCCGTGCTCGTACAAGCGCGGGGTTGAAGGAAATTTTTATTATCTTTTCTGTGTATTGGATTCAGCGGAGAGAAGGTGTGCGCTTAAAAGAGCCCACGTCTTAGGCCCGACTTTACCGTCTGCCTTAAGGCCGTTTGCCTTTTGAAATTCTTCTATTGCCTTTTTGGTCATAGGCCCGCTTTTGCCGTCGATCTTACCGGTATATAGGCCGGCGTGGGTAAGGGCAGTCTGGACCTCCTGTATTGTAGGCTTATAAGGCCCTGATGGCGGTAATGCTTCTACCTTTTCCGGAGTCTTGGCTGTCACGACAACAGGCGCGACTGGCAATACTGGAGCTTGAGCTTCGGGTGTTGTTTTAACATCAGTAACAACCGTGTCCATAGACATCTGCTCCTGCGATTCATCTATAGCTGCCTCTTTTTTACCGCAGCCAAATAAATAAATAGCCACTACCAATGTTAAAATAATAAATACAAATTTCTTCATAACTTTTTTCACCTCCTTAAATGATCCCGTCAGATTCGTGGCGGGCGAATTTAATCCTTTCTTTATTCTAACAAATTAACGGAAGAAATCAAATAAAATGTTACGATGCTTTTCTCAGTTCGGGATACGATATGGTTATGATCAAAAAAGATACCATGCAGATAACGCCGCTAAACAGGACAGTCATGGAGACGCCCGCGACCTGTGAAATGCTCCCGGCAAGTAAATTGCCAAAAGGCATAAAACCCGCGAAGGTAAACATAAAAACACTCATTATTCTGCCCCTATATTCATCCTCTACGATAGTCTGCAGCAGCGTATTTATTAACGCCATCGCCATAACGCTAAAGCAGCCTATCAACGCCAGGGAAAAAAGCGAAAATATAAAATTTCTGGATAAGGAAAACAACATCAAAGAAATAGAGAATATTATCGAAGATATGATCAGGAGCCTGCCTTTATGTTTGAAATCGCCTAAGCGGGCCAATACTAATCCCGCGACCAAAGCGCCTGCTCCGGCAGAAGACATCAATAGCCCCAAACCCTTGACTCCTACATGCAGGAGTTCTTTGGCAAATACAGGCATAAGTATCACATAAGGCATGCCGAATAAACTGGATATGCCTACTATTGTAATCAATATCAGGATGAGGCGATTATTTTTTATAAAGAGCAGGCCTTCTTTTAAATCCCCCCATGCGGAATTGTTTTTATTCGGCCTTGGCCTATCGTCTATTTGGATCAGCATAAGCGCGATGAGCACCGCAAAGAAACTGACCCCGTTTATATAAAAACACCCACTCATGCCGATGCTGGATACCAGTATCCCTGCCAGGGCAGGGCCGATTATCCGGCTGGAATTAAACGCCACCGAGTTAAGGGCAATGGCATTAAAAAGGTGCTTCTTCCCCACCAGTTCTACTACCACTGCCTGCCTGGTAGGCGCATCAAAGGACATCACGATACCGTTTAGGAGCGCGATAAACATTATTTGAGTAGCGGTGATCAGGTTAGCCTGCGTTAAAACAGCTAAAAGAAAAGCTAAAAACATAAAAGCAGTCTGGGTAAAAATAAGGATCTTTCTCTTGTTTACCCTGTCTGCTACGACCCCGCCGAATAAAGATAAAAGAAACATCGGGATAGAACTTAAAAAACCTACCACCCCCAAAAGAAACGCGGAATTAGTCAGGTCAAATACAAGCCACGATTGGGCTACTGACTGGATCCATGTTCCGACAAGCGAAAGAAACATCCCAAACCAATATATGCGGTATTTTTTTACCTTTAATGAGGAAAACATCTTATGATTTGATTACTGCTTCCCGACGGCAACGGGGGCAGAGGATCTTTATGCGGTCAGAGCGCAGGAATTCTTCTCCCTTGGGCGGGTTCTTCTCTCCGGAGGCAAGATTCAAATTCATCAGATAAAACAACATAAGCGTTGCATTGCTGAAAGTAAGCGGCCCCAATCTTTTAGCCACCCACAATATCTGTTCCTTTGGCGCAATATACTCTCCGCAGCATTCACAAATAAATAATTCTTTTTCTATCGTCTGCTTAAGCTCTTCTCTTTTACCGGTAGTAGCCAGATCGAACTCACGGGAAAGCATAATGCCTTTTTCCGTCGGGCAATTAGCCTGGCACTGGCCGCAAAATACGCATAAATCCCAATGCACGGTCAAAGTCCTTTTATCCATGCTGTCTATCAAATCTATTGCTTTTGCCGGGCACACCTGAAAACATGCACCACAACCCATACAATCCTCCTGGTGGTATTCCGGCCTGCCCCTGAAGCGCTCGTATGGCTTATGCGGCTCATACGGAAACCTGGAAGTATAGGGGCCTTTGAATAATGCCTTGATTGCTTCTTTTAGTTCTCTTAATTTCGGATATCTCACTTTTTATCCTCGGCGTATTTATCACAAACAGACTTATCCCAGAGTTTAACCCCGGATTTATGCGCGCTCCTGGCCAGGACATGCGCGGAAACCGGAGCGGTCAAAAACAGGAATATAATGCATAAAAGCGCTTTAACCCCGGTCGGGCTAAAGCCCTTATATAACAATAGGCCCAAGAGGATGCTAGAAGTCCCCAGGGTAACGCATTTAATGGAAGAGTGCAGCCGGTTATAGATGTCCGGCAGCCTTACCAGGCCCAGGCATCCAAAAAAATCAAATACAAGACCTATAGCAATAAAAATAAGGCCGATAATCTCATTCATCGAAGCGCCTTCCTTCCAGATATTTTCCCAGGGCCAATATAGAAATAAAACTCTGCAATGCCCAGGCAATACCGATATCAATATACCAGTCGCGCCCGGTAGGTATACTCAAAATAGCGCAGAAACCAACGATCAATATCCCCATGATATCCAAAGCCGCGGCCCGGTCGCTGGCAGTGGGCCCCAAAAGGATACGCCAGAGGCAAAATGCCGCGCAGAGAATAAGGATAAAAAATGCCCTTTTTAAGAATGGCGACTGCCACTCCAATAAAGAAGGAATATGATCAAGGATTATCACGGCAATTATTCCCGTGATTATAACCAATCCTAAAAACCAGCGTAACCGTTTCATTCAAAAATCCTTTTTAAGATGCGCTCGAACTTGTGCACAACTAACCTGGTAGCTTCCTCTATATCCTGGCTCTTTACATCCGACCAGTGGATATATAAAAATCCATTCTCTTTATCAATATCTACGGTCATGGTCCCGGGCTTCAGAGTAAGCGAGTTCGCCAAAAATACAAGCCCTGCGTCGGATTTAAGGGTAGTTTTTACCTTTACAATCCCCGGGTTGATCGGCAGATCCGGATGCACCAGCCGTAATGCTGCGTCGATATTCGCCTTCACGCACTCCCAGATAAATACCGGGATATAATAGAGCAGCCAGAGATAGCGCTTGGTATTCCTGAAAATCTTTGGCTCTTTGACAAACATATCGCTGGTTGTAACCGAGACTAAGATGCCTACGATGACCCCGATAATAAGATGCATCGGCTGAAACGACCAGCTCAACAATATCCATACTAAAAAAGCCGTGATAAACAGAATAATCTTCGTCTTCATTATCTTATCGCCCCAAGAACAGCCTGCTTGTATCCGGTCCCCGATAATATAACATTGGATGCTCCTTCCAAAAATGGCCTAAAGGTGCCGGTAAGCATTAACCCTCCCATTACGCAAATTACGGCTAAGATCACCAGCGCTGTTTTCATGGCTAGAGGAACTTCCTGGATCTTATTATAAACTGCGTCGAGTTTGCCAAAGAAAACAAAGCTTTGAAATTTAAGATAATAAACAAGAGTAACGATGCTGATCAAAACCGCCACAATGGCATACCCGATATATCCGGCTTCCACAGCTGCCACAATGATAATCAGCTTGCTCCAGAATCCTGCCAATGGCGGGATCCCGGATATGCTCATCGCAGCCATAAGGCTGGTGTAACCTGTTACCGGAAGTTTATTATTTAAGCCGCCTAACTTATCCATATTCCTCTCTCCGGTAGAATATTCTATTGCTCCGGCATCAAGAAAAAGCAGGGATTTAAAAACCGCGTGATTAAATAAATGGAATAAGCCGCCTAAGATAGCTAAAGGCGTACCGACACCTAAAGCAAAAATAATATAGCCCACCTGGCTGATACTAGAATAGGCAAGCATCCTCTTGATATCATTTTGCGCAATAGCTAAGAATGCGCCCACAACCATAGACAATATCCCTGAGGCCATTAAAACCGAAAGAAGGTTGATTGAGACTCCCAGCACATTAAAGAAGATCCTCATCAGGGCATAAATCCCTATGGTTTTAATCACTACTCCGGAGAGCATGGCGGAAACCGGGCTGGGCGCTGAAGAATGCGCATCCGGTAACCACGCGTGAAAAGGCACGAGAGCCGCCTTCAACCCAAAACCGGCCAGGAATAATACCCAAATAAAAACGAGAAGCGGATTCTTGGCTTTATCTGACAGGCAATAAGCCACATCCGCCATATTCAGCGTCGAGGTATAACTATAAAGCAGGGCAATGCCCAGAAGAATAAAAATAGATGCTACCGCGCCCATGATCGTGTATTTAAACGCGGCTTCCAAATTTTGCGGCTTGACCCCGAAAGCAACCAATGCATAAGCGGAAATAGAAGCGATCTCCAGGAACACATAAAGATTAAATAAATCCCCGCTAATAATTACCCCGTTTAACCCAGCCAACATAAACATAAAAAGCGCGTGGAATTTCCATTTATCGGTATATCTTTCCATATAACTTATGGCATAAATGAGCACCAAGAAAGCTACTAAATTTATTGCCACCAAAAGAAACGCCGAAAGGCCATCCACGACGAGAGTTATCCCTATCGTAGGGAACCACCCGCCAACTTTGTAGATCATCACTCCATGGCTTTTGGTTAATCCTGCCGTAGCCAACGAAAGCCCGAATAAATACAAAGAAGATAAAACCGCCAGCAGGTCGCTTATGCCTTTTTTCTTCCTTAGTAGCGTAACTAAAAATGCAGTACCCAGAGGAACGATTGTAAAATAAAGAAGGATACTCATCCTTTTAAACTCCGGATCTTGGTGATATCAAAGGTCCCGTATTTCTCATAAATCCTGATAGCAAGGCTTACCGCTATGATCGTGACCGCCAAACCGATGACTATCGTGGTCAAGACCATTGCCTGAGGCAGAGGGTCTACCATATTCAAGATCTCCTGATCCTTGGCAAAGATCGGCGCGCGTCCATGCATGCGATAACCGACCAGGATCAAGAATAAATTCACCGCATATTCCATTATGCCTAGGCCGATAATGATCTTGATGATATTCCTCTTCCTTAAGACGCTGTAAAGCCCGACGCAAAATAAGATAAAACACAAAAAATATAGGCTCATTTTTTCTCTTTCTCTTCTTCTTCGATCAATAACACCAGGGTTAAAAATATAACGAACAAGCCTGCTGCGACCATCAAAGCTATGGCTATCTCGCTTAAAGAAAGAAAGCCTGCGCTTAAAAGCTGGAAATGTTTCTCTGCAACAAAGGAATGCTGCTGTGGCTTTAAGAAAATCCGGCTGGCAATCACCAGGAATAAAATCGCGCCGATACCGGCCAATAATAAACCTTTTTCCTGATTTAACTTTCTTAATACTTCGTCCTGCCCAAAAGCAAGCATCAACTGGATAAAGGCAAGCGTAATGATGATGCCTCCGGCAAATCCTCCGCCCGGGCTGACATGGCCCTGGAGTGTTATGAAGATCCCATAAACAAGGACCAGGCCCACCGTAAAACGGGTGATCGTCTTAACGATCAAACTCATGCCAGGCTCTTTATTCTTCATCTTTTTTACCTATTTTTCTCGCAATCGCCAATGTGCCGATTATAGCTGTAAAAATTATTGCTGCCTCTGCCAGGGCATCGTAGCCCCGGAAATTTAAGGCAACGGCAGTGACTAAATTAGGCGATCCGGTCTTTTCTAAACCCGTAGAGATATACTCCTGGGATACCCGCATCAACGGCGCGCCAAAATTCGGCAATTCTTTCAGCGCAAGGTAAGAAAATAATAATAAAACGGCTAAAGAAAACAGGGTGGCTATAGTATTAAAGAGCCAGCGCCCATCTTTTACCAAAGGCAGATCTTTATTGATCGTCCCGCGGATAAGCACGATTACGCAAAGGATCTCCACGACTAATTGCGTGATTGCCAGATTCGGTGCCTTCAATATTAAAAAGGCAAGGCAGAGGCCTAAGCCTGCCGCGCTTAAGGCAATGACGCTGGAGATCAAATCTTTGATTTCCACCGCCATAATGGCGGCAAAGATCATGAATATCAATATTATATGTAATTCCATTTTATCTAGCTAAGATTAAAAATAATCCTGCCATCCCCAGTAAAATCCAGACTAAATAAGTAGGCAGGACCCCGTTATGTAAAAATTGCAAGAAACGCGAGACGCAAAAGATCCTCTTGCCCTGTTCATAGATATCGAATACCCCTTGTTCCGCTTTTTTGTAAAGGTACCCGATCCACCCTATGTCTCTGACGGTATTATAAAATTCCGTGCCGGTGACCATAGTATCTTCTTTTTGCTCAGTCAACTCTGCGCCGCAAAAAAGAGAATCCTGGCGGAAAGATAATTTTAACCTGGTTAATTTGAATAAAATAAAGCCGATAACCAAGCCTA
>JALOCE010000090.1 GCA_023227925.1 Candidatus Omnitrophota bacterium | reverse complement strand
GGCCGTGGGGTTATTATCCTGTTTTTTTATTTTGCGCTTTGAAAAATATAATAAGAAAGCAGATATTTTTTATTTTGCTATTGTAAATACGCTGGGTATTTATACGCATTATTTTTATGCCTTTGTGGCTTTGGCCCAATTCATATATTTTACCATTGCCCATCGCCAGGACGATGCAAAGCTTAAAAAATTCTACCTGGCTTTTCTGGGGTCGCTCTTGTTGGTATCCGGATGGGCCATCCCGGTTCTTTTAGAGGGGTACAATTTCCGTAATATAGAATGGATATTCGGATTCCCCGGGATACTTAATAAGATAGGCTATCTTTGCACGGGCGTTACGCGTTTTCTCCTGATATTCGACAAGCCCGTAATGTTGCAGTCTTTTCTTCTGGTAACAGGCATATCCTGTTTTATTTATATTATATTCCGTAGTGTAAAAGACGGCGCAAAGGAATATCCCCGGGCGTTTTTCTTTTCTCTGTCTATGTTCCTGGTGCCTATCTTGGGGATGTTTTTGATAGACGTTGCCCAGCATGGCGCATTACTTATGCAGGAACGTTTTTGGGTCTTTTCCTTTTTAGGCTTTATACCTTTTGCAGGGTATTTTTTAGCCCGGGGATTATCAAAAAGTAAACCGGTGACCATTATTCTTTTGGGGCTAATATTGGCGTCTTCTTTTACGATCAACAAAGTGCAATTCGGCCCGGCGCCGAAATATACTTCCGGCTGGATAAATAAAGAATCAGGGCATAAAAATAGCGCGGTTATTGTTTATAATATAAGAAGCGCTGTATTGGCTCAAAGCTATTATCTTGACGATGGGATATATTTAATACCGGTTTCAGATGACAGTCAGTTAGAAAAGAGCATCGAGGTATTAAGCCTCTATGCAGAAAAGATATTCATTGCCCGTCATTATCATCGCAGCGATCCTTCGCTTATGGACCAGCCTTTTATGGCGGTTAGGGACATAGGCCCTAAATTCAAGCTTGAAAAAGAGATCCAGAAAGATGATATCAGCATATTGGAATACCTAAAATGCGCATTGTAAGCGGGATATATAAAGGCAGGCTTATTAAGATGCCTGCCGGCATACGGCCTACACAGGATAAGGTAAGGAAGGCGCTTTTTGACATACTTGGCGATATCGAAGGATTATCTTTTTTAGAGCTCTTTGCTGGTTCAGGCGCGGTAGGCTTTGAGGCGCTGTCCAGGGGTATAGCGGGCCTGACTTTGGTAGAAGATAACCGTAATTGCCAGATCGCCATTAATAAGAACATAGAGTCTTTAGGGTTTACATCTGTCCTTCTTTGCCCGAAGGAAGCAGGAGAGGCGGTTAAAATGCTCTCTAAGGCCAAGAAAAGATTCGATATCGTCTTTCTCGACCCGCCTTATTACCGGGAATTGGCAAAAAAAACCTTGCAAATGTTGGAGACCTATGATATATTAGCGCCCAATGGTTTTATAATAGTGCAGCATTTTAAGAAAGACTGCCTCCCAGATAAGCTGGGAGTTTTAAATTTATTCAGGCAATCAAAATACGGCGATACTCTATTGTCGTTTTACAGGAAGGCCGGCTGAAAAATGTGCCAAAGAGCTATTTATCCGGGGACTTTTGATCCGGTTACCTACGGCCATATCGATATTATCAAGAGAGCGCAGGAGATATTCTCCGAGGTCATGGTCGCTGTAGCGCACAACCCGCACAAGAAGCCGCTTTTCAGCGTCAAAGAACGGGTAGATATGCTTAAGAAAGCAACGGCTGACCTGAAAGGTATTGAAATTTACGACTTTGACGGCCTGGTGGTAGATTTCGCGCATAAGCATAAGGCCAAGGTATTGATCCGCGGCCTGCGCATGCTTTCTGATTTCGAATATGAATTCCAGATGGCGCTTACTAATCGTAAGCTGGCAGATGATGTAGAGACTATTTTTCTCATGCCTCAGGAATCCTATAGTTATCTTTCCGCCAAACTTTTAAAAGAAGCAGCTTCCTTGGGAGCGGATTTGTCCTGCTTTGTGCCTTCTTATGTGGAAAAGGCAGTTAAAGAGAAGCTCGGCAAAAGCAAGTGAAAATAGAAGTAAACCAGATATCGATAGGGGGATCGATCCTCGAGCAGGATTTTTCTCCCGCGGCGCTTGAATTAGAGATAGATATAATTAAATTCCGCGGCCCTATAAAGGCAAGAGCGGATGTCTCCCGGATCACCAATGCCGTAACCGTGCTCTTAAGTTTAAAAGCAACGATGTATGTTAACTGCAGCCGTTGCCTTAAAGAATTTGACATCGATCTAAATAAAGAGATAGAGTTGAATTATCCGGTGAGTAAAAGGGAACCGAAGATCGACCTGGACCCGGATATCAGAGACCAGATAATCCTGGACTATCCCATAAAGCCTTTATGCAGCGAAGACTGCAAAGGGCTCTGTGCAAAATGCGGTAAGAATCTTAACGAAGGAGGTTGTTCCTGTGGCACTACCTAAAAGAAGGCATTCTAAGGCGCGTGGCAGAAGGCGCCGCACGCACTGGAAATTAACCAGCAGCAATCTTACGCCTTGCCCGCAATGCAAGCAGCCGAAATTATCTCATCGGGCTTGCAAGGCTTGCGGTTATTATGACGGCAGACAAGTCGTCGAGGTCAAGGTAAAAGAGAAAAAAAAGAAGAAAGCTTAAAACCAGCGGAGAACACTAATGAAAATAGTGGTTGATGCAATGGGCGGCGACCATGCGCCGGAAGTAGTGATCGAAGGCGTAATAGCCGCAGTAAAAGAATACCATAGGGAAGTTATTCTTGTAGGCGACGAAGAAAAGATAAAAGGGCTTCTTAAGAAATCCGGATACACCGGAAATGAGATCTCGGTATATCCTGCCAGTGAAGTAATCGAGATGTCCGAATCCGCGGCTACGAGCGTAAGAAGAAAAAGAAATTCTTCTATTGTGGTAGGGATAAATTTAGTTAAAGAAGGCAAAGGTGATGCTTTTTTTAGCGCCGGCAACACCGGGGCGGTGGTCTGCGCGGCTACACTTGGCCTGGGGCTCTTACCGGGCATAGAGCGCCCGGGCATTGCTATTGTTACACCTTCGTTAAAAGGGATATCTTTGATCATCGATGTGGGGGCAAATATCGACTCCAAGCCAATGCATCTTTTGCAATACGGAATTATGGGCAGTGCTTATCTGGAGGGCATATTCAATAAAACTAGTCCTTCTGTCGGGCTCTTGAATGTGGGAGAAGAAGAGACCAAGGGCACAGATTTTCTTAAAGAGAGTTTTGAACTGCTTTCTAAGAGCAAGCTTAATTTTGTAGGAAATGTAGAAGGTAAGGCTTTATTTTCCGGCAAATGCGATGTCATTGTTTGCGATGGCTTTGTGGGGAATGTGGCATTAAAAGTTACCGAGGGCACGGCCGAGGTGATCCAGGTGTTTTTAAAAAGGCATCTTCTAAAGACAAATTTATTGGGTAAGATAGGCATATTATTATTAAAGAATACATTTATCCAATTTAAGAAGGAATTCAATTACGCCGAATATGGCGGCGCGCCTTTGTTGGGAGTGGATGGCGTAGTGGTCATCGGCCACGGCCGTTCCAATGCCAGGGCGATCAAGAATGCCATCCGGGTCGCCGGAGAAGAAGTAGAGCGGCAGATCAATCAAAAGATTGTGGAAGCGATAAAATGAAAAAAATAGGGATAATCGGGCTGGGTGAATATCTACCCAAGAAGATCCTGACTAATGCGGATCTGGAAAAGATGGTGGATACTTCTGATGAGTGGATCATTACGCGCACAGGGATAAAAGAGCGCCGCCTGGCAGCTAAAAATGAAGTAACCAGCGATATGGCGCTGAAGGCGGCAAAGCAGGCATTGGATAACGCCGGCCTTAAGGCAGCTGACCTTGATTTGATTATTGTGGCTACGATAACCGGGGATATGCCTTTTCCTGCCGTAGCTTGTATTTTACAAAATGCCCTCGGTGCTAAAGCGGCAGTCTGTTTTGATATTTCCGCTGCTTGTGCCGGTTTTGTTTATGCCATAGCGGTTGCGCAGCAGTTTATCGCCCGGGGCACGTATAAAAATGCTTTAGTAGTGGGCGCTGAAACTTTATCTTCGATCACCGATTGGCAGGATAGGAATACCTGTGTTTTGTTCGGCGACGGGGCGGGCGCGGTAGTCCTTTCGGAAGTAAAATCCGGCGGGATACTTTCTACGCATATGGGCAGCGATGGCTCAAAAGCTGGCCTGCTTATGATGCCCGGCGGCGGCTCAAGGAACCCTGCGAGTAAAGAGACTTTAGAGAAGCGCATGCATTATCTTAAAATGCAGGGGAATGAAATATTTAAGTTAGCCGTGACCATTATGGCAGAGGCAGCGCAGGTCGCCTTAAAAAAAGCCGGCTTAGAATGCCAGGATATAGATTTGGTTATCCCTCACCAGGCCAATATTCGTATTATAATGGCCATGGCCAAAAAGCTAAAACTTCCCAAAGAAAAGATCTATTTGAATATCGAAAAATACGGCAATATGTCCAGTGCCTCGACGGCTACAGCATTATGCGAAGCTGCCAAATCCGGCAGGATCAAAAAAGGGGACATCGTCCTTTTGGATGCTTTTGGCGCGGGCCTGGTCTGGGGAGCCTGTGTTATTAAATGGTAGGTTGTTCCCGCCATCAAACCAAAGTTAAAAAAATCCTCATCATAAAATTAGGCGCCAGGGGCGATGTCTTAAGGACTACTCCTATTTTACGCGGCCTAAAGAAAAAATATCCGCAAAGTTTTATCTCCTGGCTTACCCAGCCGGAGAGTAAAGACCTCTTAAAAGATAATTCCCTCATTGACCGGCTTTTTCTCTACAGTCTGAAAACAATACAAGGATTAGGGATTGAAAAATTTGATATATTGATCTGTCTGGATAAGGAGGCAGAGGCAATATCTCTAGCCAGCCGGATACAGTCAAAAAAGAAGATAGGTTTTGGGCTGGATAAGAAGACCGGCAATGTATTCCCTTTGAATAAAGAAAGCCTCTACGCTTTTAACCTGGGTATATCCGACGAGCTTAAGTTCAGGCAGAACAGGAAAACATACCCTGAGATAATCTTTGAAATGGCTGGCTTAGGCTATCAGAAAGATGAGTATATCCTGAAAGTTTCTGATGCGGATAGGAAATACGCGCAGGATCTGTTAAGTAAAATCGGGATCAATAATAACGATCTGATCATTGGTTTGAATACGGGCGCAGGGCCGCGTTTTGCCAATAAGGCCTGGACAGAAGAGGGCTTTGTGGAGTTGGTAAAATTAATCCACGATAAGGCCAGGGCAAAGGTTTTCCTGCTTGGCGGCCCGGAAGAAGAAGGGCGCAATAAGCGCATAGCTTCTAAAGTTGGAAATTTGGCATGCGATATCGGCTGTTATCATAGCCTTGGCCAATTTATGGCTATTGTTGAGGCGTCCAGTTTGATAGTAAGCGGAGATACCACGGCAATGCACATTGCTATTGCTTTGGAGAAACCCGTTGTGGCTATTTTTGGCTCGACCTGCGAACAAGAGATAGAGCTTTACGGCCGCGGAATAAAACTTACCTCTAATATAGATTGCCGGCCTTGTTATAAAACAGAATGTAAAAAAGAGGCTAATTGCATGGTTTTGATAAAACCCACCGAAGTTTTACAAGCGATACAAAGGCTGTTGCCTAAATGAAGGCGCTGGTATTTATCCCCACATATAACGAAAAAGATAATATAGAGAATTTAATTGGCGAGATCTTAAAGCTTGGCCTGGAGCTGCGTATCCTGGTAGTAGACGATGCTTCTTCCGACGGCACAGCCGGGATATTGGATAAGATCGCCCGGTCTGATCCGCGGGTGGAAGTAATGCACAGAAAGGGCAAGAGGGGCAGGGGCCTGGCAGGCAGGGAAGGTTTTAAATGCGCGCTCACCCAGGGCGTTGATTATATTATCGAGATGGACGCTGATTTTTCTCATCATCCGCGCTATATACCTCAATTTTTAGAAGAGATCAAAGATTGCGATGTAGTCATAGGTTCAAGATGGATAGAGGGCGGTAGTGTCTCCGGCAGGCCATGGGAGAGGGATTATTTCAGCGGGTTAGCCCAATTCTTCTGCCGGTTTATATTAGGCCTGCGTGTATTGGATGCTACTTCCGGTTACCGTTGCTTCAGAAAAAAAGTTTTAGAGAGCCTGGGCCTGGAAAACTTTTTATCAGAGGGGCCGGAAATCGTAGAAGAAATCAATTACCACGTCCAGAAGGAGGGCTTTAAGGTCAAAGAGATCCCGATTGTTTTTTACGAGCGCCACAGCGGCGCATCAAAACTTAACATAAAAAAGATACTTCATACTTTTTACACGTTGATAAGAATGAGATTATCCAGATGAAGAAACACATTATTTTTATAATCGTTTTAGTATCTTTGGTACATCTGGGTTCTCTTTTTGGGGATTTCGTTTATGACGACCATGTGGTGATCGTCAACAACGATTTTATAAAATCCGCAGAGAACCTGAAGTATCTTTTCAGCCGGAAATACCTGTCTACCTTCGATGATATATTGTCGGGTTACAAAACAGATAATTTCAGCTCCGGAGAGACTACTTACCGCCCGGTAGCGACCCTGACTTATTTTATAGACTATTCCCTTTTTAAACTAAATCCCTTTGGCTGGCGCCTTACTAATCTGGCAATACATATCGTCAATGCCATACTGCTTTATCTTTTACTGAATATCCTTTTTTCCAATACAAAAGTATCATTTTTTTCCGCTATTCTATTCGGCATACATCCGCTCTACGCGGAAGTGCTTAATTGCACTGCCTTCCGGCCCAATAGCCTGGCTTTTTTATTTTCTATTTTAGCGATTATCTTATACCTTAAATTCAGGTCCAGGGCGGGAAGCCCAAGATTTTCTTACCTTTTTATTTCCCTGGCATCTTCGCTATTGGCGCTCTTTTCCAAAGAAATAGCGGTTGTCCTGCCGTTGGCTTTAGCCCTCTGCGAATATTATTTGCTGGATTTCGACTTTAAGAGATTGCTTCAAAGCTGGCGTTATTATGCCCTCTATTTCATTGTAGTCATCTTGTATCTTCTGGTTTATTTTATCATTATGCCCCCGACGCAGAAAATTTTTATTCCGGTAAACCAGAATATCTTTATCGATTTCATCAGGATGTTCGATATCCTGGCCATATACATAAAAAGTATGATCTGGCCTTTGGAGCTGGTATTCATTCCGCCGATGATAGTCCAGGCGTCTGTCGCCAGGATTATTTCCGGAGCCATTGTGCTCCTCGTGTCTATTTATATCGTAGCAAGAAAAACAAAGCTGCCTAAAGAGGTATCCTTTGGCGTCCTCTGGTTTTTTTTATGGCTCTTGCCGATGAATAATTTTATGAATACATTCAGGATCCTCCTGGCCTATCGTTATGTTTATGCTGCCGGTGCGGCATTTGCGATTATTCTTGGTTTTATTCTGGCGCGGGTTTGGCAGAGAGAGGCAGGATTTTTAAGAGAGATGTTTATCTTGCGCCGCTTCATGGTTTTTTCTTGTTTCGCTTTTTTTGCCATGAATAGTATTTTTACGGATGTCCTTTGGAAAGATGAAGATATTTTATTATTATCCGTGGCGGAAAAATATCCTCATAATCCCTACGCGCATATAGCCATTGGTCGCAGGATGCTTAGCCG
>JALOCE010000089.1 GCA_023227925.1 Candidatus Omnitrophota bacterium | reverse complement strand
CAATGAAAGCTTAACACCGGGTGAGACGTTCCGTTTAGGCGATGATAAATCATGGAAAGTGCGTTCGGTCTATAATCTATATGGCGCGCTTTCCGCAAAAGAAAAGCCAGGCAGAAAAAACGACGGCATGTACAGGTCTATAAACGGTTTCGGGAATCACGAGGTAATCATTGAGAATCCGCGCCACAATACCTGTATTGCCCTGATGAGCGAAGAAGAAGTAAACAATATTATAAAGGCGTATAAGGACCGTTATTTAGCGATTAATAATATTGAGGGCATTGAGTCGATCATTATTTTCAAAAATCACGGGGCAAACGCAGGGACTTCGCTGGAGCATCCGCATTCGCAGCTCATCGCTACTCCTATTGTGCCTCCGCAGATCAGGGGCCGCATAGAGCAGGCAGTGACTTATTTCGATCTTACCGGAGGTTGCGTTTTTTGTGATACACTTAAAGAAGAATTAAAAGCAGGAAAACGTATTGTCCTTGAAACGGATAAGTTCGTTTCTTTTATGCCTTACGCCGGGATGTCTCCTTTTGTGACCTGGATTTTTCCGCGCAGGCATATGTCTAGTTTCTCCGAAATCAACGATGAAGAGATGCGTGACCTGGCCTGTAACCTGAAATGCACGCTGCAAAAATTATATTACGGTTTGGATAATCCGGATTTTAATTACACTATCCGTTCCATCCCGGTAAAAGAAAAAGGCACGGACTATTTCCATTGGTATATCAGTATTATCCCCCGTTTATCCCAGCCCGCGGGTTTTGAACTGGGCAGCGGCATGTTTATCAATACGTCTTTAGCAGAAGAGGCGGCAGAATTTTTACGCCAGGTTAAGTGCCCGTAAATAAAGCAGTTAAGCTTTATTTTTTTTAATTTTATGCTAAAATAATCTGATAGGCATCGGTAGGCTTTTTTAAAAAAGGTAAAGATTAATGAATAATGCTGTAGGATATACAGCGTTAATAGCTTGTTCATGTTTAGTATTCTGCATCGCTGGGTGCCGGACAGTCGATGTACCTGCATCGCCATCGCATTTAAAGTATCAGGAAATAGACAAGCCTCTTAGTGTATCCACCGGGATCTTAGAAGCAGAATTTATCGCGGAAAAATTGGCAGAGCAGAAGAAAAAAATCCCTCCCTCCGTAAGCAAGAAACCAAAGATTGCCGACCCTGTCTGGAATTCTGTCCGCAAGCTAAATATCGATACCAAAGATCCCCTTACTTTAATAGAACTTGTAGATATAGCGCTGGCTAATAATCCTGATACCCGTCAGAGTTGGGGGAATACGCGCGTTGCCAGGGCGCTGGAAAAACAGAAGGAAGGTAAGCTCTATCCTCAAATAACAACGTCTATGACGCTTACGCGGGAAAAGACAGTCGCTACCCTGCCCATATCTAATGTAAATGATCTGGAGTATGGCCCGAGCACCAAGCTTACTTATCTCCTGCTTGATTTCGGCGGCAGGAAGGCCAATATCGAACAGGCTTTTCAGGGTATTCTTTCCGCGGATTCTCTATATAACCAGGCTATCCAGGATTTGCTATTGAGCGTAGAAAAAAATTATTATCAACTTTATAGTGCCCAGTCAAAAGTAGAGGCCAGCGAGGATGATGTAAAAAACACAAAAGAGGATTTCGAAGCTGCCGAACAGAGGTTTGAGGCAGGCCTGGTAACGAAACTGGACGTGCTTCAGGCAAAATCCGATTATGAAAATAGCCTTTATTCTTTAGAGAATTCAAAGGGCCAGGTTAAAAGCGCAAGGGCGACCCTTGCGCAGTCGATTGGTATTCCCGCCGACACGGAATTTGAAATAGTCATACCTAGTAAAATACCCCCTACGGGCATAAGCGAAGAAGACGTATCCGCAATCATAGAAGATGCTATAGTAAAAAGGCCTGATATTGCCTCGCTTAGGGCAGAGCTAAAATCAAAAGAGGCTGCCGTAAAATCTGCTGTTTCAGATTTGTTGCCTACCTTAAACCTCGGCGGTACCGCGGAAGCAAATAAGTATAAATATTATAATGACCCTGCCTCCGGCACCAAAAAACGCGATAACAGTTATACCGCTTATGCCAGTGTTGATTGGGATGTTTTTGACGGCTTCTATAATATCAATAAAAAAGTACAGGCCGATAGAGAACTGGATATTGCCAGGGATAAATTAATCCAGAAGCAGCTTTCGGTAAGCGCAGACGTCTGGATAAAATATTACGATTTTTATACTGCCGTAAGCAAGTTTGCTTATAGCGAATCTTTTTTTGATACCGCGCGCATATCCTATGAATTGGCATTGGAGAGTTACAATGCCGGATTAAAAAGCATCCTGGATTTATTGCAGTCGCAAAGCAGGCTCTCGGAGGCGCGGAGCCGGTTTATACAATCCAAGGAAGATGTGTTTATTTCGCTTGCAGAGCTTGCGCATGCCCGCGGATCGGTCAATGGCAAGATAGAAAAGAGGGATTAATGGCTAACAAACATAGACGGAATATAATTATCATATGTTTTATTATCGCGGTGATATTTATCGTAAAAGGCTTGCTTACGAAAAAAGCCCCTAAGGAAATACCTCCGCGGCCCGTAGAGACGGCATTGGCTATCCAGAAAGATGTATCCATATATATTGAATCATTCGGGAATTTATACTCTCCGAATAATGTGGATATAAAATCACAGGTTACCGGCGCAATAAAAGAGGTCCGTTTTATTGAAGGCCAGGATGTCAAAAGAGGCGACCTGCTTTTTATTATCGATCCTGCTTCCTATAATGCAGCGTTAGATAAAGCCAGAGCTGCTTTAATGGAAGATCTGGCTAATTTAAAACTGGCAAAGGTCACCTTTGACAGGAATAAGAAGCTATTTGAAAAGCAGCTCATCTCCAAGCAGGATTTTGATAAATATCAGGCGGATTTAGCCTCTAGCGAAGCTAAGGTAAGGCTTGATTATGCGGAGATCGAGCTGGAAAAAATAAATTTGGATTATTGTTATATAGGTTCTCCTGTTGACGGTGTTACCGGAAAACGTTTCGTTGATTTGGGCAATATCGTAAGCGCTAATACCGGACCGACGCTGGTCAATGTCAAGACTATTGATACCTTGTACGTGGATTTTACTATCCCTGAAAGGTACCTGTTTAGTATGCGTAAGTCTTTGGCGGAAGGAAAATTAAAAGTAGAAGTTTATTTTGATGAAAATCCGGATCAGACTTATGCCGGAGAAGTAGAACTTCTTGATAATACCGTGGATAATAATACCGGGACTATTTTGTTACGGGCGATTATAGATAATGCTAAAAGGGCTCTCTGGGCAGGCCAGTTCGTCAGGGTGCATCTTATCCTGGGTGAATATAAAGATGCGGTTCTGGTGCCTTATGAAGCAGTGCAGCTGGGGTTAAAGGGCAGTTACTTATTTATGGTAGACGCGCAGAATAAAGCGCAGCTGCGTTATGTGAAGACCGCCGGCAGGCAGAAAGAATACATTGTTATTTTAGACGGGGTTAAGACCGGGGAAAGAGTAGTAACTTCCGGCCAGCTGGGCCTGAGCCCTGATGTCCTTGTCGCGGAAGTTAGCACCGGGGAAAAATAATCATGAATCTCTCTGAAACTTTTATTAAAAAACCGGTAATGACCATATTGGTAACAGTAGTTATTGTTATCTTCGGCATGGCGGCATATTTTAAACTTCCTATCAGCGACCTGCCGGTAGTGGATTATCCGGTAATTACCGTTAATGTTTCTTATCCGGGTGCCAGCCCCGAAACCATGGCTAAGACCGTAGCTTCTCCCTTGGAGAATCAGTTTACCTTAATCCCCGGCCTGAGGACTATGATTTCCAATAATACCGAAGGGCAGACGCAGATCTTTCTTACTTTTGCCCTTAACCGTAGCGTTGACCTGGCTGCTCCCGACGTATTGGCAGCTATTCAGCGCGCCACTGCTTATCTTCCTACCGATTTGCCGACGCCTCCCAGTTATACCAAGACTAACCCCAGCGACGCTCCTATTATGTACCTGGCGATCAATTCTGATACTCTTTCAGCCGGACAGTTATATGATTTTGGGAATAAGACTATCGGCCAGAGAATAAGTATGATCGAGGGCGTATCGCAAGTACAAGTTTATGGCGCCAAGGCTGCGGTAAGAGTCCAGGTAGACCCCAGTAAATTAGCCGCTTACAAAATCGGTATCAATGAAATAGCGGCGGCAGTGAATAACGGAACAGTGACTATTCCCGGCGGAAGTTTAAACGGAGAAGTGCGTACTTTCTCAATTGAGCCGCAGGGACAATTACTCAAGGGTAAAGACTATGAGCAGCTTATTGTGGCCTACCGTAATAATTCCCCTGTACGCCTTAAGGATTTAGGTAGTTGCATTGACAGCGTAGATAACGATGTGATCAGCCTTAACTATGGCAAGGGCCAGGGAGAGTCAAGTAAAGGCACGGTAGTATTGGCGATTTCCCGTGAAGGCGGATCCAATACCGTAGGCTTAGCTAAAGATATCAAGGATACTGTGGGGCAATTAAAAAAGCAGATACCGAGCTCTGTGCATTTGAACATGCTTTATGATAAATCCGAGTTCATTGTGGAGTCTATCGATGATGTTAAGACTACCATCGTGATCGCGCTATTTCTGGTCATTCTGATTATTTATCTATTCCTCGGCAAGCTCTCAGATACTATTATTCCCAGCGTCACTATGCCTATCTCGCTTATTGCTACGTTTTTGGTAATGTATGCGCTAAAGTTCAGCCTGGATAATCTTTCGTTGATGGGTTTGATCCTATCGGTAGGGTTTGTAGTTGATGATGGGATTGTCGTTTTGGAGAATACTGTCCGCCTGGTCGAGCAGGGGATGAAACCATTGGCAGCAGCCATACAGAGCGCGCGGGAGATCACATTTACGATCATCTCTATGACTCTGTCTTTGGCGGTAATCTTTGTGCCTTTGGTATTTATGGGAGGCACTGTAGGCAGCACCTTCAGGGAATTTGCAGTAACCGTAGTCATTGCTATTCTTTGTTCGGGGGTAGTGTCATTGACTTTGACTCCGATGATGTGCGCCCGCATGCTTGAGGAAAAAGGTAAAAGCAAAGAGACACGCCTGCAGAAATTCATCACCGGTTTCCTGGATAAAGTTATTCGCGGTTATGGTTCTTCTTTGACATGGGTCCTGAAGCGCCCCATATCTACTCTTATCGCATGGGTATTTTGTTTTATCGGGACGATCATACTTTTTATGTCCCTGCCGCAATCACTCTTGCCTGAAGGCGACAGCGGTTTTATTATGGGGGGGATACAGGTGCCATTAGGCACATCCACAAAAAAAGTACAACGGTATCAGGATGCGATTGACCGGATAGTTTTAGCTGATCCGGCAGTAGACCATTTTGTTACGATTACCGGCGGGACTCCGGGAGCTGACCAGAGCACCGGTTTCTTATTCTGTAATTTAAAAGAGCGTAAAGACAGGGACGCGAGTATCCAGAAGGTAGTGGCAAGATTGCAGGATAAGTTTAGCAGGCTCCCGCAGGGGTTTGTCTTTATGCGGGCAATGCCTTCTTTAAAGATTTCTACGGGTGCCGAGAGTACGGCATCCGGAAACAGATATGCTTATGTTTTGACCGGGCCGAATCAGAATGAGCTTTATGAGACCGCGCTTAGCTTTGCAGTAACTATGGATAAACTTCCGGGTTTCCGCGACCTGCAGAATAGCGTAAAATTGAATATGCCGCAGTTAAACCTTACGATTTTGCGCGATCGCGCTTCCACATTCGGCATTACTGCCGAAGATATTGAGCAGGCTTTAGCTTTGTCATACGCTCAAGGAAAAGTCACTACTTTTAAAACAGATGTGGATATATATTATGTTATCGTAGAATTGGAGAAAAGATTTCAGAAGAATCCGGAGCAGCTTTCGCATATTTACCTGCATTCCGGGGAGACCGGCGCACTGGTGCCGCTAGGCTCCATTGCCAAGTGGGAAGAAGGAGTTGGGCCGCAGAATGTCACGCATTATAACCAGCTTAATTCCGCGACACTCTCTTTTAATGTTGATCCCGGTATCCCGATAGGGACTGCTACTAAGGCCTTGGAGGATGCAGCGGTAAGAGCATTACCTCCCGGTATCAACGGTTTTTTTCAAGGAGAGGCTCAGCAGTTTCAGGAAGCTGTAGCGAGCCTGGGTTTTTTGATCCTTATCGCCATATTTGTTAAATATATAATACTTGGCATCCTCTATGAAAACTATGTGCACCCGGTTACTATTTTGACTACGCTGCCGGTGGCTACCTTCGGAGGCTTGCTTACACTTTTCTTTTTCAGGTCTGAACTTTCATTATACGCCTACGTCGGTTTATTCATGCTCTTGGGTATTGTTGCTAAAAACGGGATCATGATGGTTGATTTTGCTAATGCTAACTTACAGAAGAAAGGTGTATCTGATTTTGATGCAATTTACCAGGCATGCCTTGTGCGTTTTCGCCCGATAACCATGACTGGCTTAGCTGCTATTATGGGCGCAGTGCCCATTGCACTTGGTTTTGGGGCTGATGGTGCATCCCGTAGGCCGCTGGGCCTGATTGTCGTTGGAGGCTTGATATTTTCTCAGATAGTTACGTTATATGTTACTCCGGGGCTCTTTCTTTACCTGCAGAAATTCCAGGAAAAGTACTTGGATAAATTTGAGTTGACGCGTTCAGAGGCAGCGCGTAAAATAAAAGAAGAAGAGGCTGGCCCTGGCTGATGAATAATAAAGAAGAATTCTATAACTGGGTGAGGCTTACAGGCTTTGCCACGCTTATACCTTTTGTGTTGCTCTCCGGGCCTATCGGAGGCTATCTCGTTGGGTTATTCCTGGCAGAAAAATTCCATCTTTCCAGGAATGCGGTGCTGATTTGTTTGGCGATAGGGTCGCTGGCAAGTTTTTTACAGACCATTAAAATCATAAGAACGATGTTAAAGTTAGATAAAAAATCCAAATGAGCCAGGCCGGCGTAACGAATACAGAGCTTCCAAACCTGGTAACGCTTCTTGAGGGTATTTTTAAGAATACCCCCTGGGCGCCATATTTGATCCTTTGGGAGAATATCATTTTTTCTTTGATTATCGCCGGCATAATTTTATTGATTGCTTTTTTTGCCTGCCGGAAAAAAAGATTGATCCCCGGCCGGCTGCAAAACGCCGTGGAAGTTATTGTCGGCGGTTTGGATGAATTTGTCTGTGGTATAATGGGGCCGAAGGGAAGGCGCTATACGCCATTTATCGGCACGCTCTTTATCTACATACTTTTTATGAACCTCTCCGGGCTGGTCCCTTTTATGAAATCTGCTACTTCCAGCTGGTCGGTTACTCTGGCCCTGGCCCTGTGCGTTTTTGTATATGTGCAGTATACCGGTTTTAAAGAATTGGGTTTTTTCGGGTACGTGGATATGTTGATGGAGAAGCCTACTGGTTTTGTGAAATTCTCTGTCGTGATCCCCCTGTTGATGCTTATTATACATTTGGTCTCTGAGTTAGTTAAGCCCTTGACACTCTCCCTTCGTCTACGCAGCAATATCTGGGGAGATGATTTATTATTGGGAGTTTTAGCGGGCTTCGGCATGAAAGGAGTGCCGCTTTTATTATTCAGCAGTTTTCTTGCTATTATCGCTGCGGTAGTGCAGGCAACGGTCTTCTCCCTCTTGACGACTATATATTTTGCCTTTATACTACTTGAGCACGAAGAAAAAAAAGTTTAAACCAAAAAAG
>JALOCE010000088.1 GCA_023227925.1 Candidatus Omnitrophota bacterium | reverse complement strand
CTTCTCTTGTAAAACCATGCGCATAGGCAAGCGCCAGATGATCTTTGGAGTTTAAACGCTTCCCCCGGTAAAGCGTATTCGCATCCGAGAGTAATGTTACAGCACCCTTACTGATGATCCCATCGCAGATCACCCGCAGATGTTGGGGCCGGACAAATCCGGTATTACCCTCTTCGCCAAAATGCAGCTTTACCGCGACTTTATCTTCTTTACGGATAAAATCCAGGACCTTACTTTCTCTAAGCAGCTTCTTAAGCTGTTCATTTACAACGCGGGTATCATTTGCATCTTTTACTGCTATAAAATAAACTTTGCTCTTCATGGATCAGCTCCTGTTATCCAAATGTTCAAAGATGGGATCAAAATTCTCCGGCTTCATAAAATGAATGACCAGGCTTGAAAATTTATTAAACAACTTATTACGGAGCCTTACATAAAAATAGAGGCGGATAAAATTAAAATCGAGCCTTCTTTTCGGCTCATAGGTAGTTGCCCCCATTTCATATCTTGCTATCCCATGTTCAATGCACCATTTCAGAAGATCGCGGAAACGCACAAAATATAAAAAATAACGATACGCCACCGAATAATCAAAGCCAAGATAATAATCGATAAAATAATCCCCCGAAACAAGACAAAATGCAAACGCCACGGGCTTACCTTCTATCCTCCAGAGAAAGAACCTAGCCTCTTCAGGCATATTCCTGGCAACATTCCTGAAGAATTCTATAGGCAACTTCTCAAACCCCATCTCCTGTTTATTATACGTCTCCAGATAAAGCCCGTATGCCTGCGAGAGCTCTTCTTCCTCCAGCGCATTTTTTACTGTAAGTTCTATTTTTACTTTATCGGCTTTCTTAAGATTCCTTTTTAAGTTATCCCTGGAAGACTGATTCAACGTCTTTAAATAATCATCGAAGCTGGCAAAGTCGATCTTCATATCCGTAGAGGGAAAACTCTCTATTTTCGAATAACCTTTTTTAAGAAGCGGGCCCAATATATCCCCATAGGAATTATTGAAGTCTTTAAAGATGACTAATGGTGCTTTTTGTTTCTTAGCAATCTCCTCCAGGGCTTGGGAGATTGCAGCCATTACCATATCGGGATTTTTAAGAATACCTATTCTGCCCTCCCCCATCGGCAGGCCGCACATCAATGCCTTAAGGTTAAATATGCGCGGCAGGAGCTTTTTGATAAAACCTAAGGGCTTTTTGAGAAAGCCGCTGACAGCAATATCGATTGGAAAATCCATGATAAAACAGGAAGTAGCCCCTACGGGCACATCATTATCATAGATGAGGATATAAAAAAATTTAAACTGCTCGAAAGAAGATTCATCGAGTGATTTAAAAAAATAGTAGTTTTCTAAGGCCTTAGGAAAAACAATCTCCCAGTCCTCCCTAGGCAACTCTTCTATCCTATTTACAACTCTAGTTTTTAACTTTGACGAATAATCTTCCACGGATTTTCCTTAATGATTCGATGAATATGATTATAACAAGGATTATCATAATGGCACAAAGAGAGGCATTCAGGCCCCCCTGAAAACTATGTTTAGGCAGATAATTGCCTGTAATATTCAATACCCCTGCGTACACCGTAGTCACAAACATAAATAACGCAGGCAAAAACGTGATCAGGCCATAAGCCCATTTTTTTGTATGCCTGAGGATATACAAAGTACCTACTAGCAAAGCCAGGGTAGCTAGAAGCTGGTTCGCTACTCCGAACATAGGCCAGATAGTGCTTATATCGCCGTTATACACCAGATACCCCCACAATAAACTTATTATTCCACCGTTGAGCATAATACCCCACAAAGATTTATTCGGGCGGGCGCGCGGCCTTACCAACTTTACCAGTTCTTCGAAGATATAACGCGCAACGCGCGTTCCGGTATCGACGGTGGTCAAGATAAAGAGCGCCTCGAACATGATCGCAAAATGATACCAGTATCCCATTAAACTCTTCAGCCCGGGTATGGATGACAAAATGACCGACATCCCTGCGGCAAGCGATACTGCACCTCCGGTCCTGCCTGCAAGTGTTTCCCCGGTCATCCTTTCTATTTCCGCGAGGTTAACTGTATTGAACCCGAGTTTGCCAAATACATCGACCGGCACATTTATAGCAAAATAATCCCCAGGTAAAAGCACTGTCGCGGCTACCAAAGCCATAATAGAAACAAATGCCTCGACCAGCATCGCGCCAAAACCTATCATGCGTATTTCGGATTCTTTATTGATCATCTTGGGCGTCGTCCCTGAAGCTATAAGGCTGTGAAAACCGCTTATTGCTCCGCAGGCAATGGTTATGCAGACAAAAGGCCAAACCTTTCCCGGAATTATCGGCCCTCCCCCATGTATAAATTGAGTTACTGCCGGCATATGTATGTGCGGATTAACAATAAATATCCCTATCGCCAAAAAAGCAATAGTCCCGATCTTCATATACGAACTTAAATAATCTCTGGGGCATAATAATAACCACACAGGAAGTATTGAGGCGATAAAACCATAGGCCGGCAGCATTATAGAGAGTGTTGGCCTCGAAAATAGAAATAAATGGCCGAAACTTGTTTTTGAAAGCGGCTCGCCAAAAACTACCCCGGCAATGACAATGGCAACTCCGATCAAAGAAGCCTCGATGATCTTTCCCGGGCGCAGTTTATACATATATAATGCCACGATCAACGCCGCGGGGATAGTCATGGCAATAGTAAACGTCGCCCAGGAACTTTCATTCAGGGCATAGACTACTACTAATGCCAGTCCTGCCAAAGCAGTAATAATAATAAAGAGTATGGCGATACCGGTAATGAGGCCTGCGGTCGGGCTGATATTCTTTCTTGCCAGCCTCGTAAGAGAAAGCCCTTTTGTCCTTACCGAGGCATAAAGGATCACTATGTCATGCACTGCGCCGCCCAAAACCGCTCCGATAAGTATCCACAAAAATCCGGGGAGGTATCCGAATTGCGCTGCCAATACCGGGCCTACTAACGGCCCTGCACCGGAAATCGCGGCAAAATGGTGCCCGAAAAGCACAAATTTATTGGTAGGGTGATAATCCCTTCCGTCCTGGAAGGTATGGGCAGGCGTAGGCCTTTTATCGTCAAGGATGAGGATCTTGGTGATGATAAATTTTGCATAAATCCGATAGGCCAGCGCGAAAACCAAGAGGCTGACTATGAGTAATGTCAGTGCGTGCATAAAAATATTTTATATTAAATCAGATAAAAACGCTAGTAATACTTTTATGATTGTTGCGGGGTCTGGCGGGCATCCCGGGATATGCAATACCACGGGCAATACGTCTTTGACCCTTGCTCCGACATAATAAGAATCTTTGAATATGCCTCCATCTAACGCGCAATCCCCGCAGGTGATCACAAATTTAGCCTGGGGCATTGCTTCGTAAGTCTTCTTTAACGCAATAAGCATATTTTTAGATATTGGGCCGGTAACTAAAAGCGCATCGGCATGGCGGGGCGAAGCCACGAATTGTATTCCAAAACGCTGCAGGTCATAAATGGGATTGCAAGCGGAGATGATCTCGGATTCGCAGGCGCCGCAGGAACCTGTATCGACTTGGCGGATATGTAAAGACCTTCCGAATCTTTTGCGGATCAAGGACCTCAACTCCAGGCCGGCAGCTCCCATATCTTTGGATAATCCCGCATCGATATGCCTGGTTACCACGCCTTTTAAGAATCTGTTTTTCAGTATATAGATCATAGGTCGTTACCCGAGTATGACAGGTCAAAACTTTTATTGCAGAGCGGGAAATCCGGAATGATATTCCCCAGGACTGCATAGGTCAGCCCCTGCCAGTTATGAAAAGAAGGATCGACGATCTTGCAGCGCTGGATCAAGCCGTTGGGATCTGTCTTCAACCAGTATAAAACAGGCCCGCGCCATCCCTCGGCATACCCCAAAGCACTTCCGGATCTTACTAGCGCGTTAACTTTAACCTGTTCACCCGGCTTTAAGCATGCAGAGAATTCTTCTATCAGGCGCAAGGATTCCTCGAATTCAAAGATCCTTACTTTAAGCCGCGCCAGGACATCCCCGGATTCCTGGGTTATCATTTTAAATTTCGCGTCTTTGTAAACCCCGGGGAAATATTTTCTTAAATCGCCGGGGATACCCGAAGCCCTTGCCACAAGGCCGACTATACCCAGGTCTTCGGCTGTTTTTTTCTTTAAGACCCCGGCGGTATCGGCCCTGTCCATAAAAGAAACACTTGCATTCAACATCCTGGCCAATTCCTGGAAATCTTTTTTTATTTTCTTAAGAGAACTAAGAAGTATCAGTCTTTTTGCCTCGTCTATATCGGCTAAAACCCCTCCAACTGTATTTACTTTTTTAAGATACCTGTTACCGGCAAGCCTTTCATTCAATTGCAGGATCGCCTCTTTTATGATCGACGCGTATGCGGCCGGAAAACTAAAACCGACATCGATGCTAATGCCGCCAATATCATTTGCATGATTATATATACGCTCAAACTCAAGGAATATAGCTCTTAAATATTCCGCCTGTTTAGGAATGATCACGCCGGAAATCTTCTCTATTGCCCGGGTAAAGGCAAGGCTATGCGCAAAACTGGAATCGCCTGATACGCATTCCGAAAACCCAACCACATTATTACAGATCTTATCCTCAAAAAGTTTTTCTACGCCTCGGTGCGTAAATCCGAGCCTGGTCTCCAGGTTTATAATCGGCTCGCCTGCAACGCTAAAGCGAAAATGCCCCGGCCCGATGATCCCGGCATGCACAGGCCCGACCGGGACTTCGAAGATGCCTTCGCCGTCTACTCTGCCGAATTTATATTCGCTTAAATTCCCCGCATTCATCTTTGAAAAATCTTTGCGCAAAGGAAAATTTCCCTGCGGCCAGACCTCATCATGTAAATGCAGGCGCCTTAAATCAGGATTGCCTTCCGGCTTAATACCGAACATCTCCCAGATCTCTCTTTCAAAAAGGCTGGCTGAATAGATACTTTTTGCCAACGTATCAAAAGAGGGATTCTCCTGCGGAATATCTATAGTTACAATAATCCACTGGCTGCTTTTAGGATGCACAAACACGGCATTGACTACAAAACATCCCCTCTCTTTACGTTCATCGAGCGCAAAAAGCATCATTACTGGAGAGGAAAGTATTTTATGTAACGTAAAACAAGTATCTTTAAAGATCTGCGGGCTGACTTTCAGGCAGATCTCATCCGGATAGCTTTGCGAAGATGAGATCGCGTTAAAATCCGGAAGCTTATTTTTTATCCCCGAAATAATCTCTCTGTAATCCATAATAGATCCTTTTTTACAAACACCAGTATGATCCCTACAGCGCAAATCTGAAAAAATAAAAAGAGAAATGCGAGTTTCCCGCTTAGCGGTTCCCCTGCTACCGCCATACCCTTAGGGAGATTTCCAAAAAGCATTCTTCCGAAATGATAAATGAATGCTCCAAAAATAACTGCCAGAAATAACAACAACGAAGCTGCTACTAAATATGAACCATTGACAAAACTAGCGATAATGATCAGGAGCTCGCTTATAAATATGGAAAAAGGCGGAAATCCGGTAAGCGCAAAACACCCTGCCAGGACCATGATACCTGTAAACGGTAATGCCTTGATCACCCCCCGGATAGCATTCATATTATGTTTTTTGTAAGCATGGACAATATTGCCTGCCCCAAAAAACATCAACGACTTAGTTACCGCGTGATTAAAAACATGCAGCAGGCTGCCTGCAATAGCCAAAGGAGTGCCCAAACCAAAACCAATGGAAATTATACCGATATGCTCTATGCTGCTATAAGCAAGCAGGCGCTTTAAATCTTTCTGGACCAGGATAAAACAACAGGATATAACTAAAGAAATAATACCGAAGAGGATCATTAAATGCGAAAAATACGCAAAACCAACCCCTTTTATTGTAATGATCCCGAATCTCAAAATAGCATAGATAGCGGTCTTTAACAAAACTCCGGAAAGAAGAGCACTTATGGGAGCAACTGCCTGACTATGCGCATCAGGCAGCCACGTATGCATAGGAGCAAGGCCGGCCTTAGTCCCATATCCGACCAGGATAAATATAAAAGCGATCTTGAGGATATTTTTATCCAATATATGGGCAACAGGCGCTATATCCGACCAATTCAGGCTCTTGCTTAAGCCCGCGATTGAAAAGGCGTAGGAAAAAAGTATCGTGCCTAAAAGCGCGAAAATTATGCCCACCGAGCAGATAATGATATATTTCCAGGCAGCCTCCACTGATTTCTTGGTGTTGTAAAATCCCACAAGAAACGCCGAAACAAGCGTGGTCATTTCAATAGCGACCCAGAGCATGCCCAGGTTATTCACCGCCGGGACAAAGAACATCGAGAGGCAAAACAGATTGAAAAGAACATAATAGATCTTTGCTTTTTCTTCGGATATAATTGCGCCTCTTATATCCCTTTTGATGTAACCGATAGAATAAAGCGAAGCGGCAAAACTGACTACCGAGATCACAAAGATAAAGAATGCGCTCAGGGCATCTAAATATATAAAACCAAAAAATGAATAAGTGCATCCTGAGAAGATTACTTTCTTTGCGAGGAATATGCCGGCAGATAATACCGCCAGGTAACCGATGCTATTGATTACCCCAAAGGCCTTGCGCTTGCCAAAAGAGAGCGCGGCTATCGAAAGCAAGGCCGGAATTCCTAAGATTAAAAATATTTCCATGATGGCTTAACCTTTTAAACGCGAAAGCTTGTTCACATCGATATGCGTGAAGAGCCTGCTGATCCTGTAAACAAAAAAGCCCATAATAAGAACGCTCACAAATACATCGAAGAATATCGCGATCTCTACGAAGAATGGCATCCCTCCTGAAACCGTTGAGGCCAATAAGAACAAACCGTTCTCCATTACCAGGAGCCCGATGACCTGGGCAAGCGCGGTCATCCTGAATATCATCAAAAATATACCCGCCAATACTATAAAAAAAGCTATTGCCAATATGCTGGCCTGCGCCTGGTTGCTTGGGACGATCAAATACGCGGTAAAGATCCAAGACAAATAGGTAAATCCCAGAGCCCATAATAAAGATAACTGCGGGTTGATAAATAACCCGAGGTCTTCATTTGCATTTATCCTCTTTATGATCCTATATAATAACTGCGGGATAAGAAATACTTTTATGACAAGCAATAACCCGGCAATAATATAGAGGTCCATCCGGCGTTCTTCTAACGCGATACTAAACGTCAGCAGGAACAAACAAAACGACTGATAACGGAAACTACGGATCAATGCCGGCGTCCTCTTGGCAATGACCATAAGATACGTCGAAGTTAAGCTGGCGAATAAGATTATTCCCTGCATATTAAACTCCTTGGATCGCGCACACCACAGCGATTATCCCCAACACAAAAGCAAACCCCAGGAAATCCACTACCCTGAATAAACGCATCTTTGCCACAGAAACTTCGACTAGAGCTACTATAACGGCGATTATAATTATCCTGGCCAAATACCAGAGACCCCAGAGAGAAAGTTGCGTTAAACCAGCGAATCCGGGCAGGGGGATCGGAAAAATTATCTGCGCGATCAGGAAAAACCAGATCATCTGCTTTACATAAGAACTCATCTCTATCAAGGCAAGGGATCTGCCTGAATATTCCAAGACCATCGCCTCATGCACCATGGTCAATTCAAGGTGCGTCTCCTGATTATCCACCGGGATACGCGATGTTTCCGCAATCACGATCAGGAATAAAGCGA
>JALOCE010000087.1 GCA_023227925.1 Candidatus Omnitrophota bacterium | reverse complement strand
TTTCAGGGCAACTGTGCCGTAAGGCAGCTGGACATATTTATTCATTATTGCCCTGCAAACAGTAGATTCATGGATATTCAGCCTAAGTGCTACTTCCTGGAATGTCAGCGGTTTAAGGTGCGAGAGGTTGTTCTTGATCGCTTCTTGTTGTATCTCGGATATTATTTCCACGATTTTTCTTAAAGTGAATTTTCTTTTAGATATTGCCCTAAGCAGTTCCAGCGCGTTACGGAGTTTCTCGCTTAAAAATTCCTTGGCTTGCGGCTCAAGGGTGTTATTTTTTAACATATCTTTATAGGTCTTATTGATATTCAAGGTAGGTATATCTTCATCGTTAATAGCGATCTCTAATTCTTCGTCTTTTTCGTTTATGGTGATATCAGGGATAATCTGCTGTATCCTTTCGCTGGAGTAATTTCTTCCCGGCTTAGGGTCAAGTTTTAATACCTTTTTTATGCATTCTTCAACCAGTTCCTGGGGCGCTTTCAGGGCCTTTGCAATATGGCTGTAGTTTTTCTTGGCTATATCTTCTAAGTAGCATTCTATGATTTTTTCCAATAAAGAGTCATCTTCATTGGCTAATTTTAACTGGATAAGCAGGCATTCCGAGATTGTCCTGGCAGCCACTCCGGGAGGGTCAAATTGCTGGATAGCCCCAAGCATATTTTCTACCTTTTCTAGCGGGGTATTTAAGGTGGCGGCTATTTCATTTAAGGCGGTTTTTAGATAGCCGTTATCATCTATATTGCCTATGATTTCCTGGCCGATTTTGAACTCTTCATCTGAAACAGCAACCATTCCCAACTGCCGGAGCAATACGCCCTGCAGGGAGATTTTTTCCGTAACCAGGCTAAGCCGGAAGTCCAATTCTTCCTGGGTCACATTCTTCTGGCGGAGGGGGGCAGGGGATAGCTTGAGCTTGTCTCCTTTTGGCTGGGTTTCTTCAAGAAAAGGGTTGTCCAGCAGCTCTTCCTCAACGAAAGTTTTCAGGTCCATAAGGGGCAAAGTCAATATCTTTAGCGATTGTTTAAGCTGCGGGGCAAGAAGCCTTCTTAGCTCAGTTTTTTGTCTTATTTCCATAGTGAAATTATAGCATTAAAAACATGGTTTTTTAAATAAATTTAATAAATTTCTCTTGACAGTGATTATTATCGGGTATATACTCATTATAACCAGGGCGTTAAAACTAGGTAAGTTTAAGTAAATGAAGCCACGAGGAAGGCCTAAAAAATACAGGATTATAGGAGAGGACCCGCGCATAGCCCAATTTAGCCCCAGGGGCAGGCCTGGCAGGCCGTTTGAGGCTGAACTGGCCATGGATGAGTTTGAGGCAGTGCGCTTGGCTGATCATTTAGCTAAGAGCCAAAAAGAGGCTGCCAAGTCCATGCATATATCCCAACAAACCTTTAGCCGGATCATAAAGAAGGCGCATAAAGTAATAGCTGATGCCTTGGTCAATGGAAAGCGAATTAAAATCCAGGGAGGCTATTACGTAATCAATTCCCACGACAAATCCCAGCCAAAATCATCCACTTAAACACTTAAAGTTTTCTCATTAAAGACCGTTTTTAGAGCCAATTTAGCCTATGAGACAACTTCCTATAATATATCTTATGTTAACTTGAGCATATTGGAATAACTCGAATTAAACCCTTATACCGCAATAGCTTACGTTATGTTGGTATTTTCCTGTGTATAAGTGGTTTTAAACTTCATTATTCTTACCGGGCTCTTTTTTTGTTGACATTTAAAACCACTTTTATTGCAGATTTCTATATAGACTTACCTAGATTATATTAGATTATATTATTCTTTTTTTGGCAGGATTTATTAGGTAGGATATAAGTAAACGGCTCCTTCCTTCGTTTTATTTCTTAAGTAAGGAAGGAGCCTTAGATAGTTCCATCAGGACCCTGTTTTTGGCTATTCTAAGGCCTATTCTAGGCATTATTCTAAGGTATCTATGGAAAGATATATGCCCTTAATCTTATGCTTGTTTCTGGCTAAGAAATAGGGTTTTTGGGGGCCTGGAATTACCGATCGGGAAAATTCAGGTTAATTAATTGCTGCTATTTTCTTCGACAAATTTCTTTATTTCTTCGATGTTTTCCAGTATCAATTTTGCCTTGCTGATACCAAAGGAAAACGGGTATTTATCTTCTTCGTCTCTTTTGATGATAATCAGGGGTTTACCTTTAAATTCTCCTCTTTCGATCATGTTTTCTTCTCCTTTTTTTATTATTCAAGTATGACTTCACGGAAACTGGTAACGCCTAAAGGCAGGAAATCGTTATACGTATCCAACGCGAATATAAAACCATCAGGATCTTCCAGAATGCTTAAGGGTACTTTAAGGACTATCGAATCAGGGTTAAATTCCAGGGAAGTATCTTTGGGGTCAATATACTTATCGATATTAGCATCATACACACGAAACTTATCATATTTAGTAGTTATAATGATATCCGGTAAATCGCCAAAGAAAGCGCCGATTTTATATACATCCAGGAAGAAAATAAAAGCTGCCCTGTTCTTTAGCTCTTTGGGTTTCTTTGCCTTTATTAACAGGTAATTGTCCACCAAAGCAAGGCCGAACCATTTGCTATCAGAAGTAAAGATATCCTGTTCGCCTAACTTTATGGTTGTGTCTTTTGCCAGGGCTTTTTTCTTTAATTCGATCATGGGAAAATCGCCAAATAGTTCGTTCTGGCGCACAAAGGACAAAAGATAAAAAGCGCTGATACGGGTCTGGCTTCTATAGGCCAGCATCGCCTCATGCTTTTTCTCCAGCTCCTGCGGGGTTAATTTAAGCTCGGTCCATCCAATCGCCTCTAAAGAATCCTCAAAGAATTTTTTCGGAGGCTCTATTCTTAAATCCGGATGATAATGGCGGGGTAAAGGCCAGGCAGTGACATGGACAATGTAAGGATAAACCTTAGGATCCGGGATTTTTTTATCTAGATCGGCTAAGGCTACCTGTACATATAAATAAAGCGCCCAGTGATCGCCGTTTAGGTCCGCGGGATGCGAGATAAAGATCTTAGTCGGTTTATAATCAAGGAGTATCTTTTCTATGTCCTCCAAAATGTTATCTGCCTTGAATTCTTTCTTGTAAGACATACTTTCTTCATAGGGAACAGCCGACTGGTCGTTAAAAAGGCTCTTGTAGGGTTTTTTACGGCCCCAGTTAAAAACAAACATCCTGTCTGTGCCGTGGTCAGGGTAGCCTAAAAACGCAAGGTCGTTTTCTTTCAGGCCTAAAATCTTCATTGCCTCTATTGCTTCTTTCTGGCGCTGGCGCCCCAGGGTAATAAAGTCAGAGCTATTTAAAAGGAGAAGCCTTATAGGGAAAAGGAATTGGTTATAGAAAAGTATGGAAAATATATTGTTATCCCCGGAGGTCAGGTAGATTACTTTTACTTTTGCCCCGTTTGAAAGGGCGCGTTGGATCACTCCGGCGCAGCCGATAGTCTCATCATCAGGGTGCGGGGCAAAGATCAGGACGCGGTCTTCTTTTTTGAATGATTCCAGGGGGTTGATTTCTTTAGGTTGGGGCTCGGCAAAGGCAGTTGAAAAGATTACACAGCTTGTAAATATCAGAATAAAGATTTGCTTAATTGGCATGGAGAGTTTTTTAATCCAGGATGAACTTATTCCCGGACCAGACCCAATTGTCCCAATCCATAGAGAAGCTTGTAGGATTGCTGTAACGTGCGGCTTTTCCTATTTTTATTCTGGAGACTAAGCCAAAATCTGTATCTATCCCATACGCGCTGGAAGCGGCAAATATTTTAAACAACCTGTTATTGTTTGTGTCGTAAACAGCTATGTTGGAAAGGCTATTCTGCCCGATAAAATACACGGCTATTTGCCTGGTCCCGTCGCGGTTTAGTTCGGGGAATTCGACCTTGTTGATCTTTCCCGGGACAGAAAGGCTGTCCGTTGTCTCTTTTACTTTATTTTTAACGGTCGATATGGACAGGATAGACAGGTAATCGGTGATAGACCTGTCTTCTGTTTCGACGATTTCTTTCTTGCCGTCGCCATCGAGGTCGGTAAGGTATGTTTTAATATTTTTGTCTTTTGCGTTCTTTTTATCCGGAGTTATGCATCCTGCCAGCAACAGCCCGATCCCAAGCGTTATAATTACAAGTTTTATTTTCATATTACCAATACATCTCTAATCTGCATTCGGTATATAGGCCGTTTTTCATCACTACTTTGCCTAAGCTTTCTTTATATTTTAGATAGCTTTTAAGCGTGCTACCCATTGAAAAAGAGGCCCGGGCAAAATTATTGAATTTATATAATGCGCCTGCTCCTAAGCGTACATTTCTGTAGAGAAGCGCGAGGTTCTTCTCTCCGTCTTTTGTTACCAGGTACTCCTCATCAGTAAAGCCCCATTCGCCGAATAAGCCGATTTTTTTGTTAAACATATAGGTGATAGTCGGCGTGGGAGCAACGAGGTTAAAGAACAGTTTATCATTGGGTTTATAAATAAGGCCGGCTATGGGGCTTATTTTGCCGTCAACGCCGCTGGGGAATATATGTACTCCCAGGATGAGGGTTAGTTTATCGTTAGGCTGATAGATAGCCAGGGCGTTTATAGGGATACGAAAAACAGTGCTATTGACATTCCAATTATCGGAATAAAATGAAGGCGTTATTCCTAAGCGGAAATATGTTTTATTGAAATTAAAAAACGGCAGGGTGATATTTCCGCCAATGGCAACTGTTGTAAGATGCGCCGGCAGAGTTACGCTAGTGCTATTGTCTATGTTTATGTATTCGGTACCCACGCCAAGTTCCACAGGTATTTTATCAAAGGCTTTGAACTCATAGCTGTATTCGAAATCAGACTGTAATAACCCCAGGTTTCCTTCTTGTGACTTTACCCCGTGCTTAGGCATAACCCTGATGAAAGTATCGAATTCTGAAGGCAGTTTTTCTTCTTTTTCTGCTGTTACTGCGACTACATCTTCCTTTAGCCTCTGGCGGTAAATTAAATCTGTTTCAGGTTCAGCTGCGGCTTCATTTTTAGATTCTGCCTGGGCAAGGGCCCTGTTTATGGCGTCAGTTTTATCGATTGTTTCGTTAGCTAAGGCGAGTTGAGAAAATGCCAGAAGAATAGCAAAAATGAATATAGTTGTTTTCATATACCTCTCCCTTTTACTTGTTCAGGACTTCAATAGTAGTGCTTGCGCTGGCAGTATTGCCTTTGTTGTCATGCACCGTTAAAGTAACTGTATAATAACGCGGTTGGAAAGTCCCGCTATAATAAATATTGATTGGATTCATCTTTGTCGATGTATCGCCGTCGCCGAAATCCCAGGAATAGGCGATTATTCTACTTCCCGGAGCGTAAGATTTATTAGCGTAAAAACGCACTCTTAACGGAGATAAGCCTTTTGTAGGTTTTGCTATGATGACAGCTGTAGGTGATTTGCTTGGTTTTGTTTTTTCTTTTGGTTCTTCTTTTGGTTCTTCTTTTGGTTCTTCTTTTTGCTCAACAACCGGTTCTTGAGGCGGCGGTTCCGGCATTGGCTCTGGTTCCGGTTCTGGTTTTATCTCAGGGGGTTTTTCTTCGGCGAGAGTTGCCTCGGCCTCAGCTAATGATTTTGCGATTTGTGTTTCTTTTAGGGGCGCTTCCGGAGGAGTTTCCGGAGGGGCTTCTACGCTAGTCTCGCGTTTGGTATCTTCAATAATAGGCTGCTCGCGCGCCAGGTCTTTTTCTACATAGGCATTGAGTTTTACTTTTAAGGCATTGATCCGGTTTTCTTCTTTAAGGTCTTGTTCGGCTTCCTGCTTTTTTACTTTTTCCTTGTATTTCGGGTTATGTTCGTACCTGTAATCGGAAATAGCTATAAAGGGAAGGCGAAATGGCCCGGTTGCTATTTTTAAAAAAGTAACCATGGGGTCCCAGGTGCACATCACAAAATGATTCTGGATAAAACCCATTTTTTTATAATAATCTTCGACAATGTTCTGGCGCCTTTTAAAACGTTCCTTCGCCAGTTTTATTTTTGGCACGCTGTTATCTTTACCGAGAGTGTATTCCGGGATAGTATAATCGTCTCTTGATACGACATAGCCTTTGTCGTAGGGCGGTTTACCGTGGTGGAATTTATAGGTCGCGCATCCGGATAAGAAAAATATCGCCCCGAGTAAGATTATAAAATTCTTCATATCGCTTTCTTGTGTTTTTTTATCTGCTTAAGGATTATCAATACGGCAAAATAAGTAAATAAGCCCAAACAGAAAGCTATGATAAGGTAGCCGATCGCGACCGGCAGGGCTATTTTTAAAATGGATAATTTAAACAGCCCCCTAAAATGAAAATCTCTTAGCAGCCCCATCCAGCTGGAATAAACATCCCGCCAATTTAAATCCATTATAGTTGAACCTATCTGAATTGACAAGGGAAAAATTAAAAAACTTAACCAGGTATTGGTAAGTATGCTCCCCAGGATGGCGCTGGCCCGGTTGACCTTAAAGACAAAAGCCAGGCATAAAGCAGCGATTATCCCGGTAGCCGGCAGTATCCCCAGGAACACGCCCAGGCCAAAACCCTGCGCTATTTTTTGCGGCGTGTCATTCATCCTGAAGAATTTTATGTAGATGAACTTCAGCGACCTCGCGAGTCTGCATTTACCTTTATTCTTCATTTTTTAAGAGGCGTTTAAGGATCTTTCCGGCAGTATTTTTAGGCAGCGATTCCCTGAATTCGATATATTTTGGTATCTTATAAGGCGCAAGTTTTTCTCTTAAGTAGCGGATGATCTCATGTTCGGTTGCCTGCTCTCCTTCTTTTAAGACCACGAAACCTTTGGGGACCTCTCCTTTATGCGCGTCGGTTATCCCGATAACCGCCGCTTCTTTGATCTTCGGATTTTGATAGAGCACTTCTTCTATCTCGCGCGGGTAGACATTCAATCCGCGCACATTCACCATCTCTTTTTTTCTGCCTACGATATAAACATATCCCTGGCGGTCAAATTTTGCCATATCGCCGGTATAAAGCCAGCCGTCTTTCAAGGTTTCAAGAGTAGCTTGTTTTTGTTTATAATATCCCTGCATTACATTGGGGCCTTTTACCAGTAATTCTCCGACCTGCCCGTGGCTTAGGGTTTCGTTGTTATTGCCCACGATTTTTAGTTTTATATTTTTAGATAAGGGGATCCCGATAGAGCCGGCTTTTCTCTTACCTTTTAAGGGATTTAGGGTGACTACCGGCGATGCTTCAGTCAAGCCATAACCCTCCAAAAGAGGCACGTGGAACCGCTTTTCAAAATTTTTAAATGTCTCAACCGGTAGGGCAGCGGCTCCGGATATGCATATCTTGACCGGATTGAATAACTTGATCAGCGGATTGTTGAATACGCGGGGCAGTTTTATTTCTTTGAGGATGCTGTAAATAGATGGTATTCCGGCAAAGATAGTGACGCGGTTTTTCCTGATCGAGCGGATGACGCGTTTAAAAGGCCTGACTGATTTCATAACGACTATTTTAGCGCCCACCATTAATGGCAGGTTCATGCAGACAGTCGCGGCAAAAGAGTGGAATAATGGCAATACGCAGATAATCGTATCTTTATGGCCGGCCTTTATTGCCTGCGCGGAATCATAAGCATTAGAGATAAGGTTATAGTGCGAGAGCATCGCGCCTTTAGGATGGCCGGTGGTGCCTGAAGTATACAGGATTACCGCTAGATCAGAAAGAGCGGTATAAATTTTATTTAATTTTTCTGTATCTTCTTTTTTAATTTTATGTAAATCTTTCGTGCAGATGATATATTTCAAGCTGTCGACCCTGAGCTTTAATTCT
>JALOCE010000086.1 GCA_023227925.1 Candidatus Omnitrophota bacterium | reverse complement strand
AATCGGCAGCTCTATCCTTAAATCACCTAATGATAAACCCTTAAATTCAGTTTTCATAAAACCGCCTTTTTTCTTTCCGCCCACTCTAACAAAAAAGCCATAAAGGTTAATTTTCCTGCCCTTTACGGCTGTCAGTTTACTAAACTTTATATTTTTTATTATACCATTTAATCCGGATTTCTCAATCTTTTAATTTTACCTGGATTTTATTTCAGGACTTTTTCGAAATGCTGATAGTCTTTCAAAGACTTCCAGTTCCCTCCCCAGGTCCATCCCAGGCGCAGGAAAGTCTGCACGACAGGAAAATCAAGACTAAGCGTCCCCGGCTTACTTGTATCATATACCGCCCCGGCAGGCAGTATGATATCTGCCTTAATATAAGGATTTTGGACAGGGTTAATATCGATAGCAAAACCATAAGCATGCCTGGAAAGAGATTTCCCTCCGGTTACCAATCTATAGTTGAACGCGGAAGTATTATTGGCCAGCATGGACAAATCATCTTCATTCCATTTGCCATCCTTAAAGAACCGGTCGTGGGAAATGGGAATCACGGAAGTAATGGGAAATTTGCTTTCAAAAGCAACCCGGAATACTTCCCGGATATCCCCGATAAGCCTTTCGTCTATAACAAGCTGGCCCTTATGGATCTTGCCGTCAAACGAATAATACAGCAAATCAATAATCCTCTGCCTTTTCTTAAACTCGAAAGGAGCGTATTTTCTCAGGGCATCAGACAATGACATGTTGCTGTCGATGATCGGATTCTCCAGAGACCCGGCCGGGAATTGCTCAAGCCGGACGGCCGGAGTTGTTGCTATGCCGCTAAGCCTTGCGGCGCATGCGGATAAAACTGTAATTAAAAATAAACTAAATAAAAATAAATATTTCCTTCCGGTATTCGACATTATGCCTGCTCTTTATTTTCCTTGCTGATATTTCGCGCTATGTGCACAAATTCGACAATCTCGCCTTTTTTATTCTTAATCGGATAAGCGCTTACCTCTGATAAAAATTCCCCATTACTCCCGTAATGAGTATGTATCTCTTTGATAGGTATTCCGGTCTCCAGGACTTTAAAAACCGGACAGGTATCGCGCGGGGCCTGGCATGGTGATTGCAAATTGTGGGTAACCGCATAACAGTAGCTCCCCGCCAACTCCTTCATTGTGCAGCCAAATTGGTCTAAAAATGTTTTATTCGCCCAGAGGATCTTAAAATCTTTGGAGACAAGTATGATCTGCTCGGTGATCCCGTTGACAATGTTCTCCAGGAATTGCTTTGTTATATATAATTCGGACTCTATCTTCCTGCGCTCTTCGATCTCGCTGCGCAGCTGCTTATTAATGATCAGCTCGGTAGATATGCGGCATTCCATCCGCTCTTCAAGATTCCTGACAGATTCTTTTAATTCTTTATCTTTATTTCCCAGGCGAAGTTCCAGTTCTTTGCATTTTTCTAAATGTTTACGCAAAGAGCTGATTTCGCTGATCAGCTGCTTCTTTGTTTTCACACTGGAAACCGGCTTGATCTTCATTTTTTCCTTATGCTGCGTTAAAAATATGCTATTTTTGAAGAGTTATAATAAGCGCGTTAAGCCTGTTATAAAAACTCCAGTATTTTTCAATTGCCTTCGAAAAATCAGGCACGGCTATTCTTAAGAAAACATTCGCCATCGTTTCAGCGGCAATTAACTTAGCCTCTTTGCCTTCAACGGCGGCTTTGTTTAAACTCCATAGCAAATAGTTTAGCGGCTTCCCCGTTTTATCGATAGAATCCTGAAAATCCTTAATCTTATTTTTGTAATTCTCAGCATTATTTTCTTTAGCGGCAAGTATGGCAGCTGACGTAAATTCGTCGATACGGAAATCCACCTGGTTATAGAATTCGGAAAAGAATTTACCATCCAGCATTGCCGTCAGCTCCTTTGACCTTTCCCGGTATTTCTTGACCTGTTCTTTATCCGCGCCGTCTATTGCGCTTATTTGGAACAATTCTTCAAAGGTAGCGCCTTTTTTTGCGGCAGCTTCAAGCGTACGCGCGGTGTTTTTCAATCCCTGCGCCTCTTCCCTAAAAGCGCTCTCCAGGAAATCCTGATTACTTTTTAATTTTCTCAAATTATTGAGCAAGTTATCACGATAGAGCGCATCGCCGGGAAAACTTTCTCCAAAACAAGCATTAGCTAAATCCAGGCAAAGAGAATTAACAATTACGGAAACCATAATCCCGTAGCGCTGCTGCGAGACATGAATCATAAAACCTGCAGCCGCCAGATAATCTTCTTCAGCCTCTTTTTGCAGCCCTTTTGCCTCCTTAAGCCTTCCTTCTAAAAGCAATAATTTAAAAAGCTGCGTAAATTTAGAATAATCCGGAAGCCTGGAAAAAATATCAAATTTATCCGGCCCTCTGCCCAAGATATAGCCGTCGCTTTTTTCCAGTATAGCTTTCTTGAATAACTCCAGCGAAGCTGAATTATTATTAATTAACTTAATTATATTGGCATTCTCTTTCCAGCCGTTCTTCAATATGTTGGCTATGGCTTCATTATAATTTTTTGGAATCGCGGCCAGTTTAGCCGAAGCTTGCCCATAAAGGCTGACCTCCGGAAGCACCAACTTCTGATCCGCTTCAGCATGCGCGTTTATAGCAGAGATCAAAAACAGTATGCTTATCATAATAAACCGCATACACCCCTCCTTTAGTTAAGATAGCTATGATAAAAAAGCCCTTACTGACTCAATATATCCCCGCGTATCCTCAAGATGATGGGAATGCGAGCACCCTTCAAAAACACGGATCTTTGATCCCGGCAGCATCGCCCGGTAGTATTCCACGGTATCAGGCGAAGCCTCATCGTATCTGCCGCAGGTAAACAGCGCCGGTATCTTTACTTCTGCCAGCCGTTGCGCGCGTTCAAAACCCTTTAAGGTGCCGGTTATAGTGAATTCACTGGGGCCCCACATATGCAGGTAGATATCCTGATTCATTTTAGCGAAGGTCTTGCTTAAAACTTCAGGCCAGGGATCGAGCCTGCAGAGATGCCTCCGGTAAAACACTTTCATCGCCTCTTCGTATTCCCGGCCAAAAAGGGATAGGCTTTCCGCTTTCTCAATAATCATCCTTTCCTTCTCCGGAAGGCCGGCTATATTCCTGCGTTGGTCCTCATGCCATCTGCTGGCGCTAAGGCAGGGGCCGGAAAAAATAAGGCTGGCCGGTTCCCTGGGTTTCTTCTCCAGGAGTTTCCGAGTAAATGAAAAGAGCTCAAACCCAGTTCCCTGACTACCGTCTCCAGTTCGTCGACATAACGCGAAAGTGTCCACAGGGATTTATCTAAGGGCCGCTCGGAATTACCGCATCCCAGCTGGTCGTAAAATATAACCGGGCGTTCATCGGCCAGGGCCTCTAAAGGCTGAAGATAATCCCAGGAGGCTCCCGGGCCTCCATGCAAAACTAGAAGCGGCGTATTTTTCCGCTCCTTACCAGCTACACGGAACCATACTTTTCCGCCTTTAACATTTATTAAATTATCTTCCATGGGATTAACTTATTCAAAAATTAAAGACCCGACACATTCAGTGCCTTATTACGACTACGTCATTTTGCGTTTATCTGTTATCTAAAGCGAATTGCCTCTGAATCATTCTTTTCCCGCTTGCATCCAAAAAGATTCTATAGGGGGTGCGTTGCCCCTCTCCTATCAAATCAAATGTTTCATTAGGCTCATGTACTAACACTGCAAAAGTGGCAGAATCATAAGTCCCTTTTAACTGTTTAGTCACCTTGAATTTTACAACATATTGATAATCTTCCATGTTTTTTCTAAAATCATAGGGATTCGGGGTATCATCCACTGCATCATAAGCTGGCTTTTCTTTCCCTATCCTCTCTATTCCGATATATTGTCCCTCAATTACAACATGCGCCTTATTTAAATCGGTACTAGCTTCATCCAATTTCTGTAACTTCGCATAAGCCTTGTCCCGATTTATTTTTGCAGAGGATAAATTAGCGTCAATACCTAGCGCTTTGTCGTAATCGGCGATTGCCTTATTAATTTCTTCACGCCCCCAGAAATGATCGAGATACACGTTACCTCGAGCCTCATATAGAACAGCATCGCTAGGATTTATCTCAATAGCTTTATTGAAATCAGGAATAGCCTTCTGGGCTCCTTCTAATTTGGCAATCGCAAGACCTCTTTTATAATAAGCGGCATAGTCTTTGGAGTTTATTTTGATGGATTTTGTTGTTTCAACGATAATCCTATCTTCTGGTGTTAATGTAATCCACCGAAAATGAGTTGCTAGTTGAAATGCAAAGATAGAAAGACAAACTAAAAATAAAAGACCATACGTTACCTGATTTGCCCTTACAACAGCACCCTTTATTTCAAGGCGATCCTTGTCTTTAAAGTATTTCTTTACGATCCAGAACTCTATTAAAACAGAGATAAAATACGCCGGGATAAGCCCAACTGCAGCTGCAACAGGAATCATCCACCATAAATCACTCTCGTAAGGTATCAACCATGCTGCCTGCCAAGTAACAGAAATAATCTTGCCTAAAAGTGTCGAAAGCCCGAAAGCCCTGCCGCCACCAGTAATGAGCTGAACCGCAACCATTAATAACCAGGAAAGCGGAATACCTATAATTGTTGAAGCAAGGTTTCCAAAGAGTGACGGTAAAATAGTCTGGCGGTATTTAATGCGAAGCAACCAAGTAAAAATTCCTGCTTCGATCAGTACTATAGGAATCAAAGCAAGAATCATTGATGGAAAAGTTAAAAAAATCATGGGGACACCAGCATCAGCATGAGCCAAGGCCGGATTTAATATTAAAAGCAGCCCTACAAGCCCAAAAATATGAGGGTACTTGTTTTTGCTCATATGACCGTTCCTTTCTCTCTGAACGTATCCTTTAGGGTTGGCGTCCACAATTAGTGTGGACGTTTTTCCATCTGTTCCTCGTCGGACGGTTCACTTCAGAAACTGGCGGGTAGTCGTGGACGGTAGGCGAACCCTACAACCCGTTGAAATACCGCTACTTATAAAAATCCATCGCAAGCGCAGTATGGGTTGGCTTATCGCCCTAGACGAACCCATCTTCAATAAACCTACAAAACCGAAAGAACCGGTAAACCCAGAACCTTACTATGACTACGTTATTTAGCAAGTTAAAAAAGAAAAAACGAACCACTAGTCCTTCCTGCCAGAATATCTCTTCAACTCTTCAAGAAATTTAGGATCGATATATCCACCCAACCCTTGGCACTTATGCACATCATCCCAACTCCTGCTATAGTTTTGTTTCGAAAAATATGCAATAGCCCTAACATTATAAAGATTGGAGGAATCGGGACTTATTTCTATAGCCTTATCATAATCACTAATCGCTTGATCTATCTCACCCTTCATTCTATAAGCAAGCCCTCGGTTAACATAAGCATTGGCATTATTTGGTTCTGCATTGATTATTCTAGTAAACTCGACAATCGCCTCCTCATACATTCCCCTTTTGCCAAATTCAACTCCTTTTTCAATAGATAAACCTTTTGCGCCTTGAGCCATATTATCATCAACAATACTCTTTAAGGCCTCTCTTGCTTCCTGATGCTCAGAATAGAGCTCTAAAGACTTTTGATAGAAATTCCTTGCTTTCTCTTTTTCACTATAAACGTAGTAATAAATATCCCCTAACAAGAAATAGCAATGGCTTTTTAGTTTATTATCTGCCTCTTTAAACAGCTGAGTAGCCAAAAGAAGTTCTTTCTCAGCTTCTTTAAATACACCTTGCGCTTCCTGCATATTGCCTGATTGAAATATTTGTTGTCCTTTTTTAAAAAGCAAACTGCCGTAATTCATATGCCAATCGGGTTTTTGAGGATCTGCTTGTATAGCTTGCCGAATCAAATCCAGCCCTTCATCCATTTTGCCCTCTTGTATCAATTTAATGCCCTTATTACCTATCATATTTGCATCATCAGCGGCCAAACAAAAATGCACACTGCATCCTAACCAAACGGATAATAATATTAAAAGAATTTTATTACGCATTAATTTCTCCCTCAGTTTATGTCCCAGGATACAAATTAATATTCTTTTTCCTTTTTTCTATAGCACAATATTTCAAATCCCCTTCTCTAGGGTTCGCATTCACGGCTACTTAAAGCAAAAATGCCATTGCTTGCCGTCGAAGGGTTCACTCAAAAAACTGGCGGAGAGGCAGGGAGAATTAAGCCCTGCTTTCTCCAATGTCATTATACTCAAGAAGTTACGTTTAAGCACCTTCATTTGGTATACATAAATCGTACAGTTCTTTATGTTTACTTAGGCTAACCCATCAATACTTATCTATCCTACAATAGTGGAATTTTATCAAAAGTCATTCTATGGTTTCTTTTATTGATAATATTCCTGTGTTATACTGATGTCTTTTATTAAGTAATAGTTTTCTGGCATATTCGGATCGAATTGGCTGTATTTTGTGGTTCCAACGAAATGCTCTTCGATTTCTAATTTCGACCCTCTTATTTCGACAATCGGGGAATTAAGAGATCTTTTGATTACTTTCTTAATCTTTTCGCGCGTTTGTTGCTCAGCGGTAAAAAGCATCAACATTTGAAGGCTTTCTTTCCCAGCAGAAGCTCCCGGAGAATTACAATGTACAAAATCACCGTAAGTAGCCTTCATGGCTTTTGCCTGTTCCATAGGAATCACAAAAAACCATCCGTCGCTTTTTTTGCCTTCAAACCCATTATTGACCAAAAAATCCTCTTTTGCTTCCGGTTTCATCTTCGCCTTAATGAACGTATTTCCGTAGCGTATAGTGACATAATCACCGCTGATGTCGATTGACTTAGATATGGGACGCGCGTCTTTGATGGCCTTAAAACCAAAAATAATAAATATAAAAATTACGATTATAACGCGTTTTTTACTCATCAAATAATCACTCCCAGGACTAAACAATCCCCCTTCATCGCTTGCGTTATTATTTATAATCTCAAGCTGCACCCTATCTTTACTTTTCGAACTTTATCCTTCGCTTCGCTCAGGACAAGTTTCTAAAAGAACGCCGCCTCAATTTTTCGTAGGTATACAGTTTTCGTACAATTTTGGTAGATCATTTCTCGATTGTTTTTTACTAAGTTGGGCGCATTTTGGGCACAAACAAGAAAAACTGAATGGTTAAGTCCGGCCATAAAAAGTAGCTTTGCGCCATAAAAATCAACAAACCATTGCTATAATTCTACCTAATACTATTCGCGCTTGCAAGAAGAAAGATGCCTAGAGATTACGCCTCTATATAAAAGGATAGATATTAATCTCGCTAAACGAGGAAGACTGATCACATGGGAAATAAATATCTTCTTTGCTATTCTTAACATAGTAGAAAAATCATAATAGCTTTTACTTATACGGCGCCTGATACCTTTAAGTCTTTCCAAAGAGTAATCTTCAGAATATACTATATCATCATCACTTACATGATACCCTTTAGACTTAGCAATAATTTCATTTAAGGGTGAATACTTTTCTGTTCTTAACATGCTGAGGCTAATAGAGTCTAATTTAAGACACTTGGCAAAAGGGGCGATCGCCAGCATCTCTGATTCGTTTTCTCCTATGCAGCCAACAATAAAATAACCGTGAATATAAAAGTTTACCTTACGAATTTCTATAAAAGCCTTTTTAGCTAAAGCAGTATCAAAACCCTTTTCCATCACCTTTAATGTTTTATCCTGAGCTGACTCAATCCCGATTGATAATATCTTAAAACCAGCCGCAAACATTTTCTTTAAGACCTTTGGATACTTATAAATATCAAGCCTTAAAGCTACCGCGAAGGTCTTTTTTAT
>JALOCE010000004.1 GCA_023227925.1 Candidatus Omnitrophota bacterium | reverse complement strand
TGCTTTCTGAATATCTGGATTTTGCATATTAATTACATAAATTTATATCACTAAATACCTGACACCCGCCCCTGCACACCGAAAAATGCAAACAGGTTTTGCATCTTTCGGAAGCCAGCTTATTCCGCATATTAAGAAATATCGCGCTGTTTTGCCAAGCATTCATAATCGATGACCGCTTAAGATCAACACCCTTGACTTTACGCTCCATAAATGAACATGGATACAGCATTAAATCTTCAGAAATAAAAGCAGAAAAACATCCCGCTTCACAAGCTTCAACCGAAACAGGATTGTACTCAAGATGCGTTACGATACCTGGGACGCAACAACTATCAAAGCCAATTTTTATCTTGGAATTGTTAACCAAAGAAAAAAAAGAATCCATCTTGGAAGACATTTTTAGTATATCTGAACAGCTCCCCTTACCTGCGGGTTTGAATAATAAGAAGATCAAAGCATTAACTCCTGTAATTTTCTTGGCATCAGCCGTCAGAAGCCTTATTGCAGACTCAAGCGAATTAGCAGATAACACAAAATGAATATTTGTTTTAATTCCGGAGTTTATTAATTTGTGAAGATTGAAATAGAATTGACTTTCCGGCTCATAAAAACTGATCGCCACTGCACCGCAATATTTTTTTGAGGCAAGAATAATATTCTCTGTTAAGCCGTCGCCATTCGTGGTATATGAAGGAACAATATTGTACTTCTCGCGGGTTACCTCAAGAATCTTTTCAAAGCTTGAATGCTGATTCGGGTTGCCGCCACCGATAGCTATTTGTAAGACACCACAGTCCTTCGCCTGCCTTAAAATGTATTCATAATCAACAAAGGACATCTCTTTTCCGGCTTTTGACGATACCCTATAGCAGAAAGGACAGCTCCTTTCGCAATAGTTTGTTATCGATACATCAAGAAGCTCGGGACCATGAGCTGAGTATATTGGCTCTGATGAATTGTTATCTTCAACGCGCGCAAAAAAACCGGTATTTTGGTTAAAAATTACTGAATATTTTTGCTCGTCATATCTCTTAAGCAATAAAGAGTTCATGCTTACCAACTTGAATTTGTAGCATCAATATAAACATTTTTTCCTTCAATCTTAAAAGAGTCACAGCAAACAAATGTTTCTAATGCATTTACATCTGAAGATAAAGTTCCGAAATACAAGGAATCGCCGCGCTCTTTAGCAAGCTTTATTTTTTTGACTAAGTCTGCAGAAAAAACATCAGCAATAAAAACATCCCATTGTCTGCCCTTGTTCCAGTGATGAGAAGCAACTGCCGCATCGAACGGCTCCATATTTGAAGCGAACATTTTAAACAACTCTAAAAACATAGGATAGACCGGAGACTTCTTATTGATGCCAACGCACTTCATGAATTGATCCTCTTTAAATTCCTGCCCCTTTTTCAGGACCACAACAAAGCATGTGGATGAGCTATTTGTAACAAAATCGAATTTAATTTTCATTACGAACTCCTAATACAGAATTTAATATATTCAAGGCGCCATCGGAACTCATTGTGAACATTTCTAAATTGTAATCACCTGTAACGTGCTCTTTCCGCCACAACAACGCAGTATTTTTATGTTTTAATAATTTGTCTTCTCCCTCTACCGCCACTTCGTCCGGAAGGCAATACTTTTTTTGAAGAAATTCACTAAATGAGCCATATTCACTACTGTGATAAACCCTATACTCGTCAAGCAAATCTACCGTTTCCGAGAAAAAGCAGTCATAGACTCTGCTTAATAACCTGCCCGCAAAACTATTGCGCCCAACCCGCATTGTTCTTAAGAATCTCCCCTTGCTTATATTCTTTACAACATGAAAAATATATGCCTTGTTATGGTCTTTCTTGTATTCGTAATAAATCATCAAACACCACCGCGCATTGGTTTGACTTCGTTTATTAAAGTATGAGCTCGATTTTTATAATACTCATTGTTGCAATTCTGATATTTTTCTAATATCGCCAGAGCAGTCACTTGGTGCTCCCTATACAATAAAGACAGGCTATTTTTTGCTGTAACGGAGCCCGTCTTTTCAGCAGATGCAATAAAGAACAAAAATTCTAAGGCAGGATTATTTATATCCTTGGCCTTAATAATCTCATTTATATATTCAAAATAATGCTCCAAGCGCATCTCGTCATCTCTGCCGCTATAAGTGCTTAAATGTCTCTTAATTAAAAACGCATCAAATTTCTGCAGACGATCAGCATCTGACATTCCGATCAATAAGGGAAAAAGCATTGTAATATTTAAATTTTTGTACGTATTTGGGTCATAACGATAATAAATCAGTGTTTTTAAAATAAACTCGGCCTTTTCTTTAGAAGACAAAAATTCTCTTTTTACCTGCTCGACATCTTGGTCTGTCAGATCGACGTCATTTGTTTCGAATAAATAATGAAGATACTTCTCTTCCCACCATCCCATTTTCGCTAATATTTGATTGAGTTTCTGTTTACTTCGGTCTTTTTTCGAAATAAAAAATAAATATTTACTGACCCCCTCGAACAAAGGCTTCTGAGGCAAAACCTCATCAGTGATAAATTGGGTGAACTTTTGTTCGTCTTCAGGCAACAATACATTGGCCAAATAATCGGCGATCAGAAAATCTCTGATTTCATCAAACGTAAAGCTTATAACTTCCCCATCCAACAAAACGCCAGTTTTATCAACCACATCCCTTCTAAAGAATATGTTTTCATCTATCAGCTTAAGTATCACGTTTTTATCAATCGCGGTCTTATCAATAACAACCTGCATTGGAACATCTTTATGTAGTCTGGAATCAACCATGTATTTTACGACTTCGCGAATAACTTTCTGAATGGAATCATTCCCATTAGTCTTACCTTTGATTCCATCTCTAATCTGCCTATAGTATTCCTGGAAAAGGTCCAGCATGTAAACGTTCAAGATCGAACCGATGCTTCGTCCTTGATGCGCTTCACAAAAAATACGCAATAACAAGAAATTACTGACAAGCTTCTCGTAAACTCGCCCAGCAAAAAGCTTCCATTCAATGTTAAAAAATGAAAGATATTTTCGGAACAACTTATCCTTTTCATGCTCCTCAAGTTTCGAATTTATACCTTTAATCTTTAGTATCTCTGGAGCAAATGATGCTGTCTGGATAACCTTAAAATTTAAATCATAATATTCTGTTCTGCATGTCAGAATTATCCGGACAAACGGGTTTAAAAGCATATCTCCAATAAAAGCATTCAATGCACTAGGGAAATTTGGATCGCTCGATTCATTTAAAGCGTCGATAATTATAATGAAATTTGTTTTTCTCCGCCTACACTCATAATCAATAAATTTATTTAAAGAATCAAAATCTGTTCCGCCGGTTATTCTTTCTGTGACAAAAGCTTTCATTGAGCTGTTATTCAATCCGTAAAAATCACCCCCGTAGAATAAGGCAACAGGCACCTCCAACTTTAACAAAAATTCTTTTGTAAGGTCGCATATTAGGTTGGTTTTACCTTGCCCCGCATCATCTAAAAGCACAAGAACTCGCGACTTCAATACATTAAACTTTGCGATGGTCTCTTCCATCTTCCAGCGAGCTTGCCAAGGAAAATCATTGCTCTTCTCTGGCATGTTATTTAAAACTGCGGCGTTTCGTGTAATTGAAAGATTTAATTCTCCAAGTTTAGCTTTAAACGTTTTCAAGGAAGGGCGTGCAAGCTTCCGAAAAACCTTAAATGCAATTCTTTGTTGAATCTCCTTGCCGAGGACAGAATTTGTGTATGTAAAATCGCGCCTGTTTATATGATCGATAAATTTATTACAGAACAGAAAAGGATGGCAAAAATATCTGAGCCCCTCCTTAACTTGATTGATTTCAATGTAGGAATCTGGCAGGTATTTTCTCGAATTGATTTGTTTTTGAATTTGATCCTGCGTAAATGACAATAGTTTCTTCTGAATGGCTATATTTTGCTTTCTACGCTTAAGGCACTCTCGAATATAATTAAACGGCCACTTAACAAGCCCCTTCAAAAAAGGTACCACAAGTAAAGTAATAATCAGGCCGACCACAATTGCGGCGGTGTTCTGCGAAACATATTGTTTTACCGCTGGCCAATCCATCAATAATACTCCCTTATATACCCATATGCCCGGTCGAAGAGATCTTGATCCGTATGCAGATTATATTTAAGAAGCGTTTTTCGCAGTGCCTTTTTGACTTCACGTTCACCGGCGGCGGTAGACTGCCACCCGGGGAAGCGCACTACCTTAACGATTTCATCGATATCATTAACGATGCGTTCAACAATCGCGGGCGTCTGGTCTGTGCGTACTTGCAAGAATAAATCTGTGAGGGCCGACTTAGCGCCCTTGCGTTCTTCCTGCGTTTCCTCCTCTTTTTCGGCCTGAACCACGTCCTTGGCTAATTCAATCAAATGTTTAAGGAAATCCACGCTATTGATCAATCCGCGCTCAACCTTATCGCGCAATTCTTCAAGTCTCTGGCCAAGTTCTTCGAATTTTGGATTGCCTTTATGCTTCCGCAGACGATTAACAATTTCGATTTCAATCAGCTTAGTTTTTTTGGTGTCCTTGGTCTTCATTAAATCCTCGACCACATCCGCATCAAGGATAATCTTCTCCAAATCATCGCTAATCTTTTCAACGTGGATATGCTCATGAATGAGCTTCATGGTCTGAGCACCTAATGCATGCCATAAAAGACGGCCAGTATCACTGGATGGCGGCTTTACCGATTCATAGACTTTAGTCAGCCAGCGATAATCCTTCTCGTACACATTAAGAATGGCATCCGGTGACAACGCCTCCCAAAGAAGCGACAAATAGCTGTAATCATTAGCAAAAGCATCCCGCTTTGTATTCGTATTCACGCATTCCTGCGCAAGTAAAAGCCCCTCGTAACCCTCAACGCTTCTATCCACGTTCGGGAAATGCTCGAGACACATGGCTATCGCCTGCTTCAATTTTTCTTTAAGCGTACCTATATTTGTGATTACCTGCCGAACCGAAGCCTCGTCAAATTCCAAGGCCCGGGCCACATTATCAAAGACCCCGTAATAATCCACGATCAATCCATGGGTCTTGTCTTTGTAAACACGGTTTGTGCGGCAGATCGCCTGCAACAGATTGTGATCCTTCATCGCCTTATCCAAATACATAGCCTGCAAGATCGGCGCATCGAACCCGGTTAAAAGCTTGGCTGTTACAATTACGAATTTAAGCGGGTCCATCGGGTCGCGGAACCGGTCTAAAAGCTTCTCCTGCTCATCCCGATCCATTCGATACTTCTTTTTGAAAGCTTCATCATCTGAATGATTTATTGAGATGACTACCGCGCTTTCCTCGGGTGGAATGAGCTTGTCCAGTTCCTGTTTATACTGTTCACAAGCAAAGCGATCCGGACAAACAATCTGCGCCTTAAAGCCTTGCGGCTCAATCTTTTCGTGAAAGTGCTTAACAATGTCTTCTACAATCTTCCTTACCCGATCCGGAGACTTCAAGAACGCTGACATCTGTGCCGCCTTTTGCACAAGCAATGCTTTCTGCTCATCCGATAGCGTTTCTGTCATCTGAGCAAATTCCGCATCTATCAGCTCTTTATCAACGTGAATATCTACAAGTCGAGGTTCAAAATGAAGCGGGAGCGTCGCCTTATCCCGCAACGACTCCTCAAAGGAATATCTGGACAGGTATCCTGACAAATCTTCTTCCGCGCTGAAAGTCCTAAAGGTATTTCTATCACGTTTGTTAATGGGCGTTCCGGTAAGACCAAAGAAGAATGCATTCGGTAATGCATTGCGCATCTTGCGTCCCAAATCGCCTTCTTGAGTTCGGTGTGCCTCATCAACCAATGCGATAATGTTCTCCCGGTCGTTCAAAAGACCATCCGCCTCTGCAAATTTATGCATGGTCGTAATGATAATCTTACGCGTGTCTTGCTTTAAAAGACGTTGCAATTCTTCCCGGCTATCTGTAGCTACGATATTGGGAACATCAGACGCATTAAACGTGGCGGTAATCTGGGTATCAAGATCAATACGGTCGACAACGATTAAAACCGTAGGACTCTTTAACTCCGGGGCTTGACGCATTTTCTGCGCGGCAAATACCATTAAAAGCGATTTACCCGAGCCTTGGAAATGCCAAATGAGCCCTTTCTTAACCACGCCCTCTTTAACACGCTTAACAATCAGGTTTGCACCCTCAAACTGCTGGTAGCGAGCAATGATCTTGATCCGCCGGTTCTTTCTATCAGTCGCAAAAATCGTAAAATTCTCTAGCATGTCCAATATCACAGACGGTTTAAGCATTGACTCGATGGCAACCTCAACCTCTTTAAGGCCGAGAAGTTCTTTTAATGCAGTGTCATTCTTTGACTCATCGCGCCAAGGTCCCCATATTTCAAGCGGCATACGAATTGAGCCATAACGAAATGTTTTTCCCTCTGAAGCGAACGAGAAAATATTCGGCACAAAAAGCTCTGGGATAGTGTTTTCATAATCATCATGAATCTGCACCGCGCCATCCAGCCAAGAGATAGACGGCCTCACTGGAGTCTTAAACTCGCCGACAATCACCGGAATGCCATTTATAAGCAACACCATATCCGGTATCTTGGTCACGCCGCGGACAATCTTATATTGGTTTGTCGCAATAAAGCTGTTATTGGATAATTTATCGAAATCAATCAACCGTACCGGAACATGCTGATTATTTTCGCCAAATGGCATCGTCTTTTCACCCTGAAGCCATTTTGTAAACTCCTCATTCGCCTTTACAAGCCCAACATCATTAACCGACAGAAGAATGGCGCGTAGTTTATAGATAACCTCATCCGCGCGTTCAGGCAAAGCACGAATTTCTGGGTTTATCCGGATAAGCGCGTCTTTGAGCATCTTCTCAATAATAACTTCGCTCTCATTACGCCCCAGATCGTCTGCTAACACATATTTCCACTGAACCGTCTCAGCATATTCCGGCCGCGCGCTGTCACCCGCACCGCCTGTTTTCTGGCCGGTTAGCTTTGAAATAACATATTGCTCGATTGTGTTTTGTTCGTTAAATGTCATACCTTTTCCTCTGGTTTGACGCCCTTTGGATAAAAGGGCGGCTTCAATTGTGTTACATATCTGCGGCCACCCCATTTTTCTCTTTGGTCATCTGGAACTTTTTGTATTTCAACCATCTTGGGCATTTTCTTTTGTAAAAAAAGAATATTCATGTCCTCAACAAAAGTAAAAATATTATGAACCGATGACTTGATCAGCTCATAAACAGATGTTCCTTCGTAAAAATGCGGCAATCCAACGATCCACTTTTGATGTTGGTCAGACCAGTTAATATCAAAATCATAGACCAACTGCTTCCCTTGCGGGATCATCGTTTCTGGATGCTCATCAGCATTTCTCAAATCCAAGACCTTTTTCAACCACCCATCATGATCCTGCTGTACTTGCAAAAATACAGGATCGGTATCTCCGTAAACCACTTTTAATTTATTACAAATTTTGTCATATCTCGGAAGACTGCTTCCGGTATCGCAAAACAAATTGATGATCTGGACTAACTCTTGCAGAGATTGCTTGCAATACTTTAAAAATTCCCGCACATCATCCAGTCCTTCAGTTGAAGGCACATTTACGCAACGCTCGAAAGACTGAGTTTGAACACCGGTCTTCTTCAACTCTTCCATAACGGCTTCGATGTTCTTGCAAATTTGTAGACCAATCTTTTCAGCCTTGGTAAGACTATGGACAATATTTAAGTTAGAAGAGTTGATAGTGTCTTGGGTTTCCTTGTTGATCTCAGCCATTTTCACAATATCAAACAAGCCAATCGTTAAACCTGCAACAATTGGATTATCTGTGCCAACATCGGATATTTTCTGAATTTTAAACTGCCCTTTAGCCATATTTATCCAAATATTTGGTTTATGATTTGTTTTTGAATCGTTTTCGCGCCAGCAATATTTCCTTTAAGATCTGCAATCTTTTCGTCAAATGATTTCATTTGTTGACCAATGAGTTTTCTTTTTGACGCGTCAGGAAACCTCACTTTATAGAAATCGAAGAAATCGGAAGGAACCCTTTTTTGCCCAGCCGATCCCGTCATAAGTTGTTCGGCCTTCTTTCTCAATCCGCACATCTTGGTCAAATAAAACAAGTAGTCTCTATCCGTATCAATTTTTGGTCTCAGTATATGAAATTCCGTACTTCCAAAACCAATTCGGTTTTTCAGGCCCGAAGCAATTGCGCCTTTTCCGTTTTCCATACAAGGTGTAATCTTTGCAAATAAAATATCCCCTTCTTCAAATGGAGTAAGCCCATTTTTTACGTCGCCATAAGCCTTGTCTACCATTTGCAAAATGCACCCTTCTTCCGAAACGTCGGCCATTGCAATAAAAGATATTAATGTGTTACTTGGGATATCTTTTTGCTTCAATCGCGGATTAATCTCCGCGATTTCAGAAATGCCTAGCGAATTAGACTTCTTGTCTTCATACATAACATCAAAATAGGAATGCTTAGAAATAGTCAGTTTTTTAAAGAGATTGATATAGCTTTCTCCTATGTCATCAATGCTCCACAACAAATCCGCGATGCGCTTTTGATCACCAAGTTGCGGAATTATAAATTCTTGCTCGGCTAAAATCTTCCATTTAATCGTCGGCGACAAAGATCCCTCGGAGACATCGACCGCCCTATGCATAAATACATCCGAATGCATAAAAAATGGCAAAAGCTCCGGAATAATCACCTTGGGATTGGACCGTACAACCATTGCATGCGCCGAACAAATGCCATCAAAGTCAACAATAGCCGCTTTACGTTGATATGCTCGACGCTTACCAAAAATAATATCACCTGGATAAACTCGCAATTTAGTCCCTTTAACATCAGACGGATGTCCTCTTCTCTTTATATGGATACAATCCGGATCGAGGTGCTCTAAACCAACATAAATATCTAGCTTCGTTTCCTTAGGTTCGGCACGTTCGGATATGTTCGAAGTTATGTCGCCAAACTTATATGTTTTCCATTGTGACTTATTTATTTTAATCATAAATTTTTCTCAAGCGCCTTAAATAGGCCAGCCATATCGTTTCTCAGGGATTCGCTACCTTCTTGCCATGCATGCACCATGTCTTTAATATGCATATCTTCATTACCGTTTTTCTGCCGAACATTAGATACATACAGGGCAATATTTAAGTTCCCACTGTTCGCTAAAATAGACGAGGCTGGAATAACTTTCGCAAAACCATCTAAATCTTTAAACCCGACAAAGGCCTTATGAATTTTGGCAATATGATCATCCGTTAGAGAGCTAAACGCACTTTCACGCTTTACATCATTCACTGCGTTGATAAAAATAATCTTCTCATGACGATCCTTCTTTTTACCCTTATTGCAGACCAAGATACACGCTTCCATAGGCGAGTTATAAAACAAATTCGGCCCAAGACCGATGACGGCTTCGACAACATCAGCCGCAATCATCTTCTTGCGCATCTCTGCCTCGGCATCACGAAATAAGACACCGTGCGGCCAAAGGATTGCACACCGGCCGTTTTTCTCATCGAGGCTCTTGATGATATGCTGTTGAAAGGCATAGTCCGCTGTTCCCTGCGGTGGAGTTCCGTAGATATTTCTTCCATATGGGTCTTTTTCAAATTCCGCCCTATTCCATTGCTTGATTGAATACGGTGGATTGGCGAGGATGATGTTAAACTGCTTTAACTTGTCCTTCTCCAAAAATGCCGGATGTTTCAAGGTATCCCCACGCACAATCTTAAAATCTTCTATACCATGCAAAAACATATTCATGCGTGCGATAGCCGATGTCATCAAATTAAGCTCTTGGCCGTATAATTTAAGCGACCGGTATTCTTTTCCGTTACTTTTAAGTTTATTCACGCAAGATAAAAGCATGCCGCCTGATCCACAAGTAGGGTCATAGATCGATTCTCCCGGCTTGGGATCCATCAGCAATGTCATTAAATGCACCACGGTACGATTGGTGTAAAATTCAGCGGCTGTATGCCCGCTATCATCTGCAAACTTTTTAATGAGAAACTCATAGCCCTGCCCAAGTTCATCATTGGGCACGTTTTTGATCGATAAAGCCTCTGATGAAAAATGCTCCATTAAATTGATAAGTGTTTCATCGCTCAAGCGGTCTTTATTCGTCCACTGTGCATCACCGAATATGCCAAAGAGCGTGTCCGGATTAGCCTTTTCGATCTGACGCATGGCCTTCTCAATAGCCATGCCTACATTTTTAGTATTCTCGCGCGTGTGCTTCCAGTGCTCTCCCTTAAGAATCTGAAAGCGGTGATTCTCGGCAAATTCAGCAAATTTCAGATCTCCGCCGGATTCCTTCAGTGCATTTTGATATTCCTCATCGTAAACATCGCAAATACGCTTATAGAATATAAGCGGGAATATGTATTGTTTATAATCTCCGGCATCGATCAGGCCGCGCAATAGCGTTGCTGCTCCCCAGAGATATTTTTCTAATGCTTGCTGTGTCATCATTTCAGTAACCCAAATTCCTTCAATCGTTCTTTCATCTTATCTTCCGCTTTGACTGCCTCATTAAATGCCGCCTTGAGGTCCTTGAGCGCCTCTTTAACGCTTGGAAGGTTGTCTTCAATTTTCTTTTCAACGTAGAGCGGAATATTCAAATTAAAATCTTTCGTTTCAATATCATCAAGAGAAGCAAGTTTCACGTGGCCTTGAACATCCTCATAACCGCGGTACCAGCCATAGATACGATCAATATGTTCTTTTTCAAGGAAGTTCTGCGCACGTCCCTCCCGCACCTGATCTGAGGCATCAATAAAAAGTACCTTATTCTTTTTGTCTTTTTTCTTAAGTGACCGAAAAACTAAAACACATGCAGAAATAGATGCACCATAAAAAATATTAGCCCCTAACCCAATAACTGCTTCAAGAATATCCATTTTAAGTAGCTGTTCTCGAATCTTTCCTTCCTTGCCCTTACGGAATAATGCGCCGTGCGGCAAGACAACCGCTACCCGGCCGCTTGGGTATTCCATGGACTTGACCATGTGCTGAACCCACGCAAGATCGCCATTGCTGTCCGGAGGAACGCCTGCGATGTTGCGGCCATAAGGATCCTTTTCCCACTGGGTCGCGCCCCATTTCACCAGTGAAAACGGCGGATTGGCTATCACGCAATCAAATGTCGCAAGATTATCCCCTTCAAAAAACGCGGGGTTTCGCAAGGTGTCATCACGCACAATATTAAAATCCTCTATGCTATGAAGAAACATATTCATCCGGGCAATGGTCGAGGTTGTAAGATTCTTTTCCTGCCCAAATATCTTGAGCGTCCGGTAGTCCTGCTTCTTTTCTTTGAGATGATTTATACATTCCAAAAGCATACCGCCGGTACCGCAAGCCGGGTCATAAATTGACTCTCCGGGCTTGGCATCAATAATTCGTCCCATAAGATTAACGACCGAACGCGGCGTGTAAAACTCCCCTGCTTTCTTATTCGTTAGGTCGGCAAAGTGTTTGATCAAATATTCATACGCTTGGCCAAGAATATCCGACTCAATGTTGCCATTGGCAAGATAGTATTGAGAAAAATGTTCGATGAGATTGATGAGAAGTTCATCCGAAAGCCGGTCTTTGTTTGTCCACTGGGCATCACCAAAGATACCGTAAAGAAACTTCTGATTCGCTTTCTCAATCTCGCGGAAGGCGTATTGAAGAGCCTGACCAACATTCTTTGTAACTTGACGCACATCATTCCAGTGACAGTTTTCCGGAATAATGAACCTGTGAAATTCCGGCAAACTCGCGTATTCGACGTCGCCGCCCGATTCTTCTAAGGCTTGTTTATATTCGTCGTCATATACGTCTGAAATACGTTTGAAAAAAAGAAGTGGGAATATATAGACCTTAAAGTCGGCCGCATCTACCGGGCCCTTGAGGATCCAAGCGGCCTTGGATAAATACTGCTCGAGCTGAGAGAGGGTTATTTTGCCGTTGTTCATAGCTCTCCCTGATCAGCAAAACTAAAATACTTTTCGCCTGCAATAATAATGTGATCCAGAAGCTTGATGTCCATTAGCTTCCCGGCATTGCATAAGTCCTGAGTGAATTTTTTATCTTGCGTGCTGGGAGAAGATTCCCCGCTGGGATGATTGTGAGCACAAACGATCGACTTAGCGAACTTCTGCAACGCGGCGTGGATTATTTCACGAACAATCGGGAATGCCTGATCAACGGTACCGACCGCGGTATCCGAAATGTCGATAATGCGGTTATTGCTATCAAGGTAGACGACCTTAAAAAGCTCTGTCTTAAGATCGCGAAGCTGTGGCATGACGATATCCACGACATCTTTGGCAGAGGCAATCTTTTGCTTCCCGGTGGACACATCGTCCTGTCGATAGCGCCGCCCGATTTCAAGCGCGGCCTGAATATGGGCGATCTTGGCCCCGCCTAAGCCCTTGAGATCCTTCCAATCGCGCGAATCGGTATGCGCCATGTTCCGGAACGTACCAAATTTCTTGAGAATGTTGCGGGCAAGGTCAATTGCGCTGGTGCCCTGTGTGCCGGTACGCAAAAGAATCGCCAGAAGCTCGGAATTGCTCAAAGCCCCTGCGCCCTTCTTGAGGAGTTTTTCTCTCGGCCTGTCATCTTCCAGCCAAGTCTTTATGCCTGTCGCTTTTCTTTCCTTCACCATTCTTCTCTTCTCTCGAATTAAACCGCGATCAAATTGTCCTACGGAAGTACAAAGTGGCGGCACTTAATACGAATCTCTTTGAGCTCCTTCAGCACTGCCACCAAGTCAAACGATTCACCGCGAAACGTCAAAGTCTGCGTTAAGGGATCATATGCCCTATGATGATTTGTAGGGAAGTTTCTTCTCATTGATTTTAATGGATCTATTGCCAAGTCGCTGTAGACCGCCGAAGATTTCCCCTTAAACCATTTATCTATTCGATCGTCATAGTGTTCGAAATGATTACGAAATTTGCGATCAGAAAGAAGATTGTCCTCGGTGACTTTAAGTAGCTTCCGCAATCTTTCGCCTCTTGCCTCATATTCTTTTTGTGGCCAGAGAATTTTCGAGACGTTACCAGCGGCCACGAGAATCGATTGAATTGAACTCCAGACTTCAATCTGATCGAAATTGTCCTTAATAGCCGATAAACGTTTAGCGGCCAATTCTGCAATCTTTGATTGCAACACAATCTCGCTTATAAAAACCATCTCATAAAGTGCATTTTGGCTCATTTATGGCTCATTAACTTTTCGTGCAAATCGTGCACTTGTCTCATATGTCCCATAAATGTCTCGAGCATGTCCCATATGTCCCATAAATGTCCCATATCTTAAAGGCTGTATTTGCGCCCTTTTCTGTCGCCTTGAGCTTTTAATATCTTCTTATCTACAAGGCCCTGCAGGTCACGATACAATGTTTTGCGCGTAGCATTTTTAAAGACATCTTGCAAATCAGAAAGTGCGACGATGCTTCTTTCCTTAATAAGTTTTATAGCTCCTACCTGTCTTTCATTTAAACCAGATTTTTGAAAGAACTCATCAGTATAGATATCTCTTGCCAGTATCGTTTTAAACTCGAGATTCCGGACAGAAACGAACTCCGGTTCAGGAAGACCGTGTTTCTTGCATTGGCGAACCATCTCATTTGTCCCCGACCCTACCTGCTGAATATAGTCTCCAAAATATAAAACATTCGCCAGCGTCGTATTGGACGGATGAGAAGAATGCGATTTCTTTAAATCCTCAATCTTAAGATTTCCGGGGAGAGTTCCGGAATTCCATATCTCAACGCGATCAAGAAATACCATCACCTGAACAGATGACGTTGTGTTGTAATCCCGATGCGCTACGGCGTTAACGATCGCTTCATGGATAGCGAACTCTGGTATCTCCCGAGGCCGCGCGACCTGCACTGTATGCGATTGCTGAATGACCGGAAATTTAATGGCATCCAGAACAAACGATACTGCCTTATCGACCTGTTCAAAGAGGTTTTCTTCCTCATAAATGTGATACGACGAAAACGGCTTCACGACCTCGGTGCTTGGCAACTGCACACATTTGATCTTTGCCTGATCAAAGAATTTTCTCGGGTTCTTCCCGAATAATAAAATAGCGGCATTAGTCAGCTTCCCGTCTTTGAGTAGTTTCAAATGAATGAAAATGTCAGTTACGGAAGCATCCAGCCCAAGCGGAAAATTACGTTTTGACCGTGCTGTCTTCAAAAACCATTTAACCTTATTCTCGTCAATATCGGACAGCTTGGCCCCGTCGCAAATCCGCTGATCAAATCCTGCCTTTCCAATCTCACCTTTTTCTTTAAGGAAGGATATTAAGCTCTCGTAAACCAGATTGGTCAATTCAGTCGCAGTATCAAATCTTCTATAACTGTACCCCGCCTTCGGATTTTTTATTTCCTTTATAAGCTCCTGCATACCGCCATCGCGGAGTTTATCTGCGGTGTTTTGACCTTTAATATAGACCAATATTTCCTTATGTTTTGCCTTGGCTTCGCGAAATTCTGCTTCTGTCGGCGACATCTTTTCTTTTCCGGAGCCGCCATATTGCTGTCCGAGAATGCCGATGTAAATGTCGCTCTTACGCACCTCCTCGATGTAAGCTATTTCGGCTGATTTACTCTTGGCGGGAGAATCCTCAAAAAGAAAAACGTCGAAATATTCCGATAAAAGCGCATCCTTACGGATGAACTCTTTGACTGCCCGGCGTTCTTTCTTTAACTCTTTTTGTGCACCACTGACAAAGATTTTATATTTCATCTTACTTGACCTCTTTTGCGCTCTTAGCCGAAAATGTTATTTTCTTTTTGGTTAAATACTTTTCAACATGATACTGCTGGATTTTACTGGGAACGGTCTTGCCGTTAAACCATCGGCTCACGGTCGAAAAAGCAACGCCCAGCTCCTTGGCTAAATCCTGCTGTGTGATCTTGTTCTCAAGGCGGTACAGTTCTAATTTTTTTATGATATCCATATGCCCGGCTCCTATGTTTAGCATAGTTATTCTCCTATTGCGCATATTGCATCTTATAGCACGAAAAGCATTAAGAGTCAATCAAAAACAGCCAGCAAAACAGGATTGGCCTTGTCAGAAAAACTATATACTTTTTCTGACAGATTTATGTCACTCCTTGTCACTCAAAACCACCCTTTTTGACCATCTCGGACGCCCGCAAAACACCTCTAAAATCGCCTACTTGCCGTCTAGGAACGATTGTTTGCGCCGGTCTGACCATAGATGCCCAAGATGCCCGTTGAATTGACATTGACATCGATTTTTTTGACCATAATCACTGACAACCCGCGCCTCGCCCGACCCTCACCCGACACCGGCTTCCAAGGACCCGTAAACAGAAAACCCTATTTCCACACCATCCGGCATAGTCGTAGGGCATTTTAGCAGTGACTTATTTTTGATCATGATCGAGAATTAATCTGCGCCTACCAACGCCTCCGCCAAGCTAGCCATCAAGCGTCTATAGGGTGGACAACGGCCAACCAAATGTTCGCAGAAAAACTTTCTTTTGTGTATCGTTTTTATTTGTCATTTGCTCAAATTACTATTTTTCCGCGACAACAAGCATTTCAAAATCTTCTGGTGTCAGTTTGTCGTTTCTTGAGTACGCCCCGAGCTTGGCGCCGAAAATATCGATTTTTTTATACCCCAGCGTCTTTAAAAGCCATGTGAGTTCACTTGGCACATAGTAGCGCTCGTTACAGGTTAATTCCTTTTTAGTTCCCGCATCGTCTTCGAACACGACGGTGTTATGGTCCCGAAACGTCATCAGATCGAAAGAACAATTTTTACACGCTGAATTGCCTTCTTTGGCCGCGGACTCATAAAATTCTTTGACGGAATGAAAAAGCGGGAATAATCCGTTCAATGTCGTGAATATAAACTTGCCCTTATCTTTTAACGCCTTTGTCGCGTTCTTTAATATTTCAAAATTCATCTCATCCGTTTCCATTAAAGAAAAACCGCCCTCACAGAGCATGATCGCCAGATCGAACTCGCCTTCAAAGGGAAGGTTTCTGGCGTCATGTTTTCGAAAGTCGATCTTTAAGCCTGACTTTTCCGCTTTTTCTTTTGCCCTCTTTAATTGCGATTCCGATAGATCAATGCCTGTAATGTTATACCCTCTTTTTGACAATTCGATGGAATGCCTGCCGGTGCCGCAGCCGATATCAATTATTTTCAAAGACTTGTCATGCGCTATCTCCTGCTCGATGAAATCGCACTCCCCCAAGGTCCCGTGCACATAAACTTCTTTATCGTATTTATGAGCATAATTTTCAAATAACGACTCATACCATTGTTTCATTATTATCTGCCTCCCGTTCACCAGATGTTATTCAAATATTTCAGGAATACTCTCTTATCTTTCATTAAAATTCCTCAAAGGATCAAAATCCGACAAGGCAAGGACCGCATATGCAGCGCCGATGCTGCTATAATTGCCTTCCTTCGGCGTATTATATTCATGGCCAATAATTGCCTCTACCTGTGTGGCATAAGGATAAGTCAGCGTATCGCCTGATTCGATTGCCAAGGTTAACATACTCTCTATTAACTCTTCTCTTTTTTGCCTGTATTTGATTTCTTTTTGAGTAATGCCATACTGCTTAAAATCTAATTCCAATCTTCTATAAGCATTGATCAACTGAAAGGTCCATTCTGGCGAAACCAAGGGTTTTCTGCCTAAATTAAGAGCTGTTTTATAATCTATAAAATCTACCCCCTTAACCTTTATTTTTTGGCCATTTGGCTTAGTATAAGAAACCTCTGACAAACAGTTCTTTTCTACAAATTCAATCATCTTTTCTGCTAAATCAGATTCAAAAGTATCTAATGTATCTGCTCCTAATGCCGAAACGCCCCAAGAATGTATATCTGTGGCTATTACAGGATCGACCCCTCCCTGTTTATAGCCGCGATTAAACCTATGCTCTTCTTTATTGTACCCTACATTCTTAAGCCAGGACAACACCATCTCTTTTGCCTCTTTATATTTTGCTTCTTTTGTCTCCTGGTAAAGCATATTAAATAAAGCATAGGCATCAATATTATGTTCTGTAGCAAAGACCTCGTAGAAACTCGGCTGGTTTAGATCATAACCAAGATGCTGGTCGTTTGCTACATTTGGCCCGCCCAGAGGGCCCAGGCGAATACCTCCAAAATTAGGATCTTTTTTGTCATTATTCTGTAAGGATATAGCAAAATCGGCTAATTTTTTAGCGAGCTCTGAATATTTATCTTCTCCCGTCGCCTTATAAAGATAAAAGCTGGATATACCTATCCAAAGATTTGAGCCTGTCCTTACAGACCAATCTTCTCCTAAGGCTGGATTAGTAGGATTTACTGCCTCAATTATTCCTCCCAATCTCCAGGCATTGGGTGTATCAATATAAAAATCTAATATTCTCTTTGCATCATCTATTTTGCCGGTTGTAATGTAGGCAAGGATAACCACTGCAGAATCATAAGTAATAGCCCAATTTTCAAACCTTTCATCCCCTACATGGCTATGAGGTAAACCCGTGACCGGATCCCTATTGTTTTCTAGCCAATCCTGGAATTTTACAATTTGTGGTTTGTAATTTTTAGCTGTTTCGGCTCCGGATACGCCCGGCAGAGAAAAGAATATGGATAATGCAATAATTGATATTCCAAAAGTTGTTATTAAATGATATTTTTCCTTCAATCTATTTCTTATTTGAGGCATCGACAAAATCGCCAAACCCGATAAGGCTCATCCACGCATTCTGGGCTTTTGGAGTCATTCCTCCATCTAAACCAGCTGCCATCGTACTTAAGCTTCGCATTTGCTTACCTACGCTTGGCGCTTCCTGATGCTCCACGATTATCTTCTGGGGCATCTGCGATTGTTCCTCCGGCATGACCTGAACCACTTGAGGAGTATCTTGGGCCGGCTCAGGCTTATATTTCTTTTCCATTCTTTCTATCAAATCGAATATTTTAGTGGCATCATCGTATTTCTCGTTATTGATGGCGGCAATATACTTCTCGCGCAATTGAAAGAGAACCGGATCGCTAAGGCCAAAAATATTCTCCAGCTTCTCCTTTTCCTTAAGCAACATCGCGTATTTGATCTTCGTTTCACCTGAAAATTCCGATGCGTTATAGACGTATTTGTCTATATACCAATTTATCTTGCCTAACCTGTACAATCGTAAATCTTCCGCTTTTTCGTATTCTTTATTCGCCAAAGCGCTGGCTAATTCTTTTATGAAATCAGCTCTCGGCGGTAAATAAATATCCATAGAGTAACGATAAAATTCATTAATATCGATCCTCTCTTGGTCAGTCCCGTCTTTGTTAATCGTATAATACCCTCTGGCGGTATCATCATCGGGATTCACATAAGGTAAAATATTATATTCTACGAATATCTTATCCTTATAAATATATGCCTTCCGCAACAAATAGCTGCCTTCATAAAGAGTCGGGGCATTCTTCGGCTCTTTTGTAACTAAATGGTAATTTTCGCCATTAATATCTGATAAATATAACCAAAAGTTGTAGAAATGGGCGCCATACCCGCCATTATTATCAAATCCATAATCATTAACACCAATCAGGACATTCTTATCGTCTTTATAAAGCAACTGGGCTCCTACGCTACGCGGAAAATCATCTATATTCTTTGCGGCAACATCCTTACAAATCTCAGAGGTCAAAGTCGGGGCTGTAGGCCGAATAGTCATACATCCAATTACGCTGAACAAAACTAAAAACAACAATAAGGCTCTGCCATATTTTAAAAACAAGTTAAATCCTCGCATCCCCACCCTCCCCTCTCAAATGTAATACTTTTCATAACATGCCCTCTTTATCATTTACCGGGCAATTGTATCCTTGCCACGCACTCATTACCCACTACTTTAAGTAACTCTAATTTTAATCCGGAACGGATAGCAGCACTCTCCACATCAGATAAAGAAGATTTAGCGACAATACAGTATGTCACTGGCTGCTGCTTTAAAAAATCTTTCAGCACTACGCCGGAATTAAGGTAGGCGATCGGATGCGGGCTGAAAAAATTCGTCCCTCCCTGGTCAAAGACAACGACATCTTTATCGGTGAAAAAGCGCACGCCGCGCACAAACGACTTAGAACAGACGATCTTAGTCTCCACTGTATAGTTCTTTAACAGATACTCGCTGGCGCCCCTGCTGGATAAGTAAGCATTCAAGTTATTACGCGCCAATAAAGCGCCAGTCAAAAATAAGAAAACAACGAAAGTTAAAAGATATACAGAAGCAAAAAATTTTCGCTTCAGGATAAGGAATAACATGGATAGCGGTAACACCGTGTATAAAAGAATGAAGGTATAGAGCAAGTTTTTCGAGGGCAAGTAACCCGGATATTTTATCGAACTTACCACCAATCCTATAGGTAATGATAAAAGTATAAAACAGGAAATAAGCAAAAGAATAAAAATCTGGCGTTTATTAGGATTCATTACCCTGTTATAGATAAAATCCCCTGTTATTACTGCTAATGCCGGGAAAAGAGGAAAAATATAACTTACCAGCTTTGAATGGGCAAATTGAAAGATAATAAAGGTAACAAGGATCCAGCATCCCAAAAAAAGATACACGGGATTAGATGCCCTCTCTCTTAGCCTCTTAAAAAGGTAGGGAAACGATACGGCCACAAAAATACTCCAGGGAAACATGCAGGAGACCATTGACGCCGGATAAAAATACCAGCTATCATTTGCCCTGTGCTCTGCCTCCAATAACCTCCTGATATGGTCGTTATAAAAAAACTCGGTAATAAAGCTACTGCCGAATTTCTTAATCATAAAAAAATACCAGGGAACAGCTATCCCCAAAAATAGCAAAAATCCCCACAGAGAGTATCCGCAAAATAAAAACTTCAGGTCTTTTTTAATCCCCAAAAATAAAAGTATTGCCAAGAATGGTATAATAAAACCCAGCGGCCCTTTGGTTAAAACAGCTAATGCGGAAAAAATAAAAAACAATATTAGCCCTGCTCTCTTACTTTTGGTATTCACAAACCCTAAGAAAAATGATGCCAGCGACAAAAGGATAAAAATCGAAAAAATCATATCGGTAAAGACAGTCCGGGCAAGGCCGATATATAACCCGGAAGATGCCAAAACCAACGCGCAAAGGAAGGCTTTCTTCTGATCCCTCCATGCAGAGAACGCCATCAAATAAACAGCGACCACCCCTATCATGGCAAAGAGTGCCGGAAAAAACCGCATCCCGAATCCGGAGAAACCAAATAGGATAGCGCCCAGGCGTAATAACCAATAGGTTAAAATCGGCTTCTCAAACTGCGGCTGCCCGAATAAATACGGCACCATCCACGTTTTCTGCTGCGCCATCTCTTTAGCTGTCTGGGAATAAAAAACTTCGTCCGGGTTTGTAAGGTCCATGATGCTATTCCCCAGCATAAAAAACAGGTACGACAAAATGATCAGGATCAATATCGGCTTAAGGCGGCTCATTTTAATTATTATTTCCTTTCGTATTTATCAACTCGTCTATGGTTACAAAAGAATACCCTTTTTCTTTTAATTTCCTCACTAACCTCGGAATCGTTTTAACCGTCTGGCTTCGATCTCCTCCTTCCGTAGTAAAAACCCCCCCGCTATCGTGGAAGAGAATAATATCCCCAGGCCTGATATTGCGGAGTATATAACTTGTGATCTGTTTATCATGAAAGTTTACCCAATCCTTGGAATTCAAAGTCCACAAGACAATCCCATATCCCATTTCTTTAAGCTTTTTCTTCTCCGCGCCAGTCAACCAGGCCTTTGGCGGCCTGAAATATCTGGTAGTCTTTCCGGTAACACTCTTGATAATTTTCTCTGCTTCTTTTATCTCCTTTTCAAGCTCGTCCATCTTATAATAAATCAAGACGCGGTGATCATAGGTATGGTTTTCGATCTCATGGCCTTCTTCTGCTACGCGCCTGGCGATCTCGGGGTATCTTTCCACATTTTCACCCAACATAAAAAAAGTAGCTTTGATACCTGCCTTATTAAGCTCATCCAGGATCTTAGGGGTCCATTCAGGCGACGGGCCGTCATCAAAGGTCAACGCCACTACTTTATTAGTGCCTCCTACGCGATAAATCGTCCCTTTTCTTACCAGGACCGCCTGATCAAAGAATACGGTAAATAATGCTACGGCAAATGCGATTATTGCCAAAACAACCAACAAAGGTAATATTATTTTTTTAAATATTTTTCTCATGGGATTATTCCGGGAGAGAACAAGTCCTAATCAAGCAAATAGAAGCTAATGAATATTTCTTTCGATAACTTCAATAAGCTCATCTATGCCTACCGGCTTAGCTATAAAAGGATACCCGCCGATAACGCCCTTGTTTTCCTCTGCCTCTTTTTTTCTTATCACTGCGGTTAAAAAAACAATGGGGATATTCTTGGTTTCCTCATCGCTTCTTAACTGGTAGGCTACTTCACTGCCTTCCATATCCAGCATTAAAATATCCAATAGAACCAGATCCGGTTTAAATTCCTTGGTTACCGCCAGGCCAAGCGATCCTTTATTTTCTGCCCTGACCTCATATTTGCCTGTCCCTTCAAGATTTAATTTCACCACTTTTGTAAAATCGACTTCGTCATCGATAATCAATATCTTTTTCTTATCCATTTTATCACCTCGCTGATATTTTTAAAATAATGATTACTTTAGTGCCTTTGCCCAACTGGCTTTCCGCATATATAAGGCCTCTATGCATATGGATTATGTTCCTGGTCACGGATAACCCAAGGCCCACACCGCTGCCCGGGCCTTTGGTAGTGAAAAACGGGTCAAAGATCTTCTTCAGGTTTTCTTCGGAGATCCCGCTGCCGAAATCTTCGATTTCTACTATTACGGCTTTTTCTCCAATCCGGAAATGATCCTCCTCTCTCTTACCTATGCCATCCTTTGTTTCTTTCAGCTCTTTTGCATAACTACGGATAATGATCTTGCCGCCGCCAGGCATGGCTTGAGCCGCATTCAATAGCACATTGATAAATACCTGCTCTAATTTATTCTTATCTGCCAAGACCATAGGCAAGCCTTCCTTTGTTTCCGTCACGACATCGATATTATCGAATTTAAACCTGGCCTTAACCAGATTCAGAGAGCTCTCCAGAATAGAATTTATATCTTCCAGTTTTAAATCAGAGTTTGCAGCCCTGGAAAAATCAAGGAGTGCATTTATTATCTTGTCTGCTCTCTGTACGCTGCCTTTAAGCATAGCCATGATCTCAGCGGTCTCGCTTCCTTTATCAGGCGGTATCTTTTTTTCCAGATAATTGATCCCCTGTAATATTATCCCCAACGGATTCCTTACTTCATGCGCTACACCACTGGCAAGCTGGCCTACGGCATTTAGTTTCTCGGCCTGGATAAGCTGGCCCTGTGTTTCTTTCAAGTCTGTATAAGCTTTTTTAAGCTCATCCTCTGCTTTTTTGCGTTCGGTAATATCCGTATCTGCGCCGCGATACCCGAGAAGGTTGCCTTCTTTATCCAACATGGGCGAACCGCTGGTCTCCAGGAAAATGATATTGCCATTTTTATGCAGGTTTGGATTGAGAAAATTTCTAAACGGTTTTTTAGCGGTAAAAACTTCAAGAGCATTTTTTTTCAGGCTTTCCTTGACATCAGGGGTTAAAAAATCATAAAAATATTTTTTACCAATAATCTCTTCAGGATTATATCCAAGGATTTTTTCTACAACCGGGCTTGAATAAGTATACAAGCCGTCCTTATTAACTTCCCAAATCCACTCTTCCGTAGCTTCGGCTACCTGCTGAAACCTGGCTTCTGCTTTCTTACGCTCGGCAACTTCCTTAAGTAATACCTGCCTTTGCCAAAAGAAACTGGTTATTAAGCGCGCGATATCGCCAAATTCGCTGGTTTCTTTTTCCAATCCGCGCAGTTTTTCCGGGTTCTCCTTCTTTAAAGACTGAGAGATTATAGCCAGGGGCAGATTTACCGAAGTAGTGATAAATAACGTTATAAAAATTATTACGGCTATCAGAAAAATAATAAATATAACAACTGCATTCCTGGATAATAATTTGTAACCCTGCAGTTGCTCGGAAAGTATATTAATATAAATATAATCTTCTACGTTTCCCTTCCAGCCTGATAATTGCCTTGAAAAAACAATAGAATTAGCCTTTAGGAGAGCCTCGGGGCTGGGAATCGCAAGTTTAGTATTGCTGATCTGAATACTGCCTCCTATTAATTCCTCCAGGTCAGCTACATATTCTTTCCCCCATAAACGGGCAGTAAGGAAATAACCCCGGGGGAGAGTCTTTCTTTCCGGATCAGACCCGGGATGCACTGTAGCTCCGCGGACCTCCAGCAAACCTATCTTAGTATTTACGAAAAAATGGCGCAGACGTTCTTCCTTAAATATATCCTTGATGTTTGCCCGGGGAAGCGGAAATTCCTTCAGGCTATCAAAACCATCCCTATTTATGGAATAGAGCGGGGAAAGATCAAGGCCGAATAGCCATATCACATCCGTTTTGTAGGTATCGAGGACATTTGCATCCATATTCACCTTAGCCCATTCCGTGTCTTTCGTAGTAAAAAATCTGGCCATTTCATCCCAATAGGTGTAATCGTACGCCAATGTTGCAAGGCTTGCCGCTCTTAAATTTAAAAGCTTATCAAAATAAGCGTTCTTTTCTTCACTGTCATTTTTAAAAAGGGTATATATTTCTTATTCTCGGATATTTGATATAAATATCTTGCCGCGCCAAATATAACGCAGAGCAATAAAAATAATGAAATTAATTTTGTCTGGACTTTCATGCGCTTATTTCCCCGCTATCATCCTCTACTTTTTCCATAGTATTATATCATATTGTTATCCTGAAATATACCCTTCCTATCCTTATTTAACCGGGACCGCTCCGTTTTCAGCAATGATTCCCTGTCCTTCCGGGCTTAGGATAAAATCGACAAAAGTACGAGCTAACCCTTCAAGCTCTCCCTTCCAGATCAAACTAAAAGGTATTGTCAATTTATAAGTGCCGTTCTTTACATTCTCCACGGACGGATACACACCGCCTATCCTAAGCACAGTTAAACCGCTGCTTTTTGCCATGCTTAAAGGAAGATATCCGATACTGTCCTGGTGTTCAACTAATGCAGAAACCATCTCGGGAGTAGTATAAACCACCTCGCCGGAAAGATCTTTAATCTCTTTCCACCCGGGAATATTCGCTTCTAACATAATACGGGAAGAATCGCCTTTTTCCCTCTGCACTACGTAAATTTTTTGTTTCTGCCCGCCTAATTCACCCCAAGAAGTAATTACCCCCGAAAAAATCCCCACTATCTGTTCAGGAACAATGTTATCAATCCCCTTAACGCCGGGATTAACAGCAAGAGCTACAGGGCTATAAGCAAAAACCTCATAATTCAGGCCATACTTCTTTTCCTTGTCATTAAGCGGCCTGGCTAACCTGCCTAAATCACAACCGCCTTCTCTAACTAATCTTATTCCTCCGCTGCTACCAACGCTATATGGAACCTCAACTTTTTTACCCGGGTTAACCTTTTCAAAAGCATTGGCTAAAACACGAAGCAACTCCTGGCTATCGCCTGTCCCGGCAACAACTATTCTTTCCTGGGCTAAACTGATGCCGGTTATGCAAAATATAAATACTGCACAGAATAATAGGGATCTTTTCAAGGTATACCCTCCTCTCCAAGTTACAATAAATATGCTCAAAACTTAACCTGTAATTGCGTCCTTAAATATACCGCATCATCACGGGTCGTATAAAAATTACCGGGAATAAAATACTCTGCGAGAAAATAACCAGAGACATGTTCATTAAAAGCGTAATCAATACGCGCCTGGGGAAGATGCCCTCTATTTTTCCCATTGCCTGAAAACGTAGCGGCAGGCTTAGAGACGTCTTTATTCGCTCTCAGGTAATTATAAAGTAGGTTGATCTTTAGTTTTTCAGTCGGTTTCAAAACAAAGGCGCCACGCCAAAGCTGCAGGTTTGTCCAGTATTCTTTAATACCAGTCTCAGTTTTATAACTTTGAGTATACAATTCAGACATAATGCCATACCTTGAGAATAAAGGATCCCACGCCCTGTCTTTATCGCTGGTAGTGTCCCCTCCGGAGAGGTAAAAAAAACCAAAAGTAAATTTCGGAGACCAGAAAAATTTATTGAAAGACCTATCTAAAAAAACATAGCCACCTAAAGCCTGACGGTCTTTATTGCCATAAGTGCCAAACTGTGAAGCCAGTTGCGCCCTCAACGTATAAGGAGAAAAATCATATTTGACAAAAGAGCCGAAAGTATTGATTATGCCTTTTTCTTTTTGTAGCCCGGTGCCGCCTTCCCCGCCTTCCCTTTTATAAATATAGTAACCTTCCAGATCGACGTTCTGAATAGACCTGCTTTTCAGGTATAGTATACCCGCCTTTTCCTCAGTAGTGGTAAGATTTTGCCGCGGTGAATATCTATTGATAACCGGCAAAAAAACATCGCTGCGGGGGTCGTTAAGATAAATAAAATCAGCGCTATTAGTATCATTTATACGCCAGACGGCTTTCGCAGCATTAAAATAATAAGTCCTTGAACCATCCCCCGGGGTCCCATCATAAATAAGGAACCCTTCCCCATAACCATTCAGATCCTGCCTGCCCAGGCGCAGGTCTAAAGGAAATCCAAAAAAGTTCTTCACATCAAGATAGAAGTTATCAAAAACCACTTCATTGATATCGAAAGGGTACGACTTCTCAGTCTTACGAAACGCCTTACTGGGCGATGGGGCATAATAAGTATAGGACCGGAATTCATTGGTAAACTTTGTATAAAAACTTATATCTTTATTGAAATCTACCTGCCCCCAAAGCGAACTCTTGAGCTTAAAGAAATTGAGGTTATCTAAAGCTGAGCTATCCATATCATAGACGTTCTTTAGAAACTCATACCTTAGCCTAAAATGAGACCCCCATTTAAATTTCAATTCCGCAAAAGCTAAATCGGGCATTGTGCCTATTATCAAGAGTAAAAAAACCAAATTAAAAATATAACCTCTATGCTTCATATTATTATTGTAAAGCAAAAAATACAGGCCAGTTGCGTTTATTAAGAATAAAAGATTGCCATAAAAAAACCCCGCATCTTTATAAAAAAAATGCGGGGTTTAATCCAAAAGCGCCTAAAGACGCATTATTTCTTCTTCAGCTTTTCAGCTAATTCTGAAATCGTCTTTTCTGCAAAATCTCTGCTACCTAAACCAAAAGCGATAGCAAAAGCAAGGCCTAGCGACCCTAATGCTATGCCCACGGTCAATTCTATTATCTTGGCGCCGATATTCAACTGCTCCATAGCAATGAGGACCGCAAAAACAACAACTACAACTTCGGCTATCCTGCCTAAAAACTTAGCCTGATGAAGGCCGGCATTGCTAGCTGCGGTCTGGACAATGTTCTTTAAAAGCGCGGCTACGAATATACCCAATATCAAAACGAATATCGCCGCAATTATATTAGGTATGTAAGAAACGATCTTGTCCAACAGGGTTGAGGTAATCAAATTCACGGTACCAAGCGCGACTACAAAGGTAACCAGAAGCGCCAGCCAATAGCAGATAACACCGATTAACTCGGAAAGGGAATACTTTATCCCTCCCTTTGACAGGATGCCAGCCAACTCCACACGGTCGGCAAAGTCATCGATTTTTACCGCTACTAGAATCCTGGTAACAACTGTTTTGATGAGTTTAGAGACAAGCCAACCAATAAGAATGATAATAAGCACCAAGAGCACGCTGACAAAGAACTGACTGATCTGCGTAAGCAATACCCTGGCTGGCTCCAACAACACTCCTTGCAAATTACTCATCTACCCACCTCCTTTTGTTTATGGAACTATTTATATAAAACTATCATAAATATTAAGTTATGTCAAGAAAAAACTCAAAATTCTAACTTCATGCCGTCATAAGCCGCTACAACATCAATATTTATTTTCCCGGACAACTCCTTGGCTTTTATATGCGGCTTGCTGGCTAACATCGTCATGCCGAAATGCGTGAGAATCGCTTTTTTCGGTTTGAGCCGTTTGATTATCTCTTCGGCATCAAAGAAACTCAAGTGGTCTATGCCGGGGCGGGGATCAAAAAATACCACGCAGATGATCAGTATATCCGTGCGGTAAAAATCCAATAGCTCTTCGGAATATTTTGTATCGGCGAGCAAAGAAACAACCTGTTTACCCATACGGAATTTTATTCCATAGGTCTCAACCGGATGGATATGCCGCGAAGATGTCATAAATTCAAAATTACCTACCTTATATTTTTTATTTGCCTCTAAAATTTCTATTCTTTCCGGAAAACCCATCGCATGTTTCAATATCACGGTATCTTCTTTTATGGCATCCGACGGGCAAAAGACTGTCCCTCTTTTTTTAAACCCTCCTTCTGTCATCGCCTCGATCATTACATTGATATCCCCGGAATGATCCAAGTGCCTATGCGTAAGAATTATAGCATCTAATTTCGAAGGGTCTAATTTAGGAATACTGGCGGCGCAACGCACGATACTCCCGGGACCGGGATCGATTAAAACATTTGTGCCTTTATAGCTTACCCAAATCCCTCCGGAAGCCCGCAGCTGCTTGATCATCACAAAACGCGCGCCTGCCGTCCCCAAAAACTTGATAAAATCGCCTGATTTATCTTTCTTTATTGCTTTAGCCATACCTGCCTTAATTCCTTATTTATCCTGGACATCTGAGTATAGGTTAGTTTCGGATGAGAAGACAGATCCTCCTCATCATCATTTGCCTTTTCTTTGGGCTTAATGAACTCTTCTATGCTCATTGCCCTGGCGCCAAAAGATTTTGTAAAAAACTTTATTTCTTTATCGTCCGAGACAACAATAACGGTCTTGGGATTACCGGCGCGCTCAAGCATTTGCTTTATCCGCTCATCCGCCGAATCATCTTTCGAATAAATAACCTTGATCTCCCCTGCATCGGTTTCCTGTTTCAATGACTCGGGGTAACCGTCAAAGACTATTACGGCCTTGTTTCTCCGGCTTCCGCAAAGCCTGTTTGCCATTATGAATTCTAAAAGCAGTTTCCGCGGCCCCTGTATTTTTTTATTGTTTTTACGGCTGAAGAGGCGGTGATTGATGATGTTGTATCCGTCGATGATGTACTGTAAGGACATAGATAAGGCCTCCTATAGCTGCATAAATAACTATAAAGGAGAAATTGAGTAACGACATGGCAAAGGCTAAGTTCTTACTTACGCCTACATGGGCAAAAAAGAAAATGGTCGTAGCGTCCCTGAGGCCCAGGCCTCCTATAGAAATAGGCAAAAGCGTAATCGCGCCTATTATGGGCAAAAGAATAAAAAAGTAGACGATGTTTATCTGCAGGCCTACGGATAAGGCAATAATGTAAAAACAAAAAGGAGTGATGATCTGGACGAAAACCGACAACAGGAGATTCTTAAATATTACTTTTTTATGATGCCTGAAAAGATGTATCTCCTGGTGAAGATTCATTACTGACCCCATGATCTTCCCGGATGAGAGGCCAGACAGATATTTGTTTATTTTTAAAAATATGGTTTTATTGAATAGTACCAACAAAATGATAATTAATAAGACCGTAATTAACGACACGGAAATCAAAATGATCCTATCCTCAAGCAACCTCCAGCCAAAAAATAAAGAAAGGAGGGCTAAAACCACCAGGCCGATATAGCCGCTGAGCCTATCCAAAAACACTGTCGCCACCACCTCACGCGGCCTTTTAGTATGCGCGGCCAGATCCATGCTGCGCATCAGGTCTCCTCCGATAGTCGAAGGCAGGAACAAACTAAAGAAAACCCCTCCGGCAAACGAGATAATAATTCTTGAGATGGGAATATGGATTTTAATCGCTTTCAAGAGCATCTGCCAGCGCAAAAGACAAAACACATAGTTAAAGAAAAAAACTATAAACGCCAGGAATAAATACCCTTTATCTGCATTCTTTATAATCTCTAACAGGCTCTTCTTATCGATTTGCCTAAATAAAAATAATAATAAAACGATGCTTATGCCGACCCTGAATAGTATAGACAGAATCTTTTTGACTATTGCCATTTATTTATCCTTTGAATTCCCTGCCGGTCAATCTTTTATAGGCCTCCAGATATTTTAAACTGGTCCTATCGATGATATCCGGAGGTAATTCAGGCCCCGGCGGATTCTTATCCCAATCGAGGCTCTCCAGATAATCCCTGACAAATTGCTTATCAAAGCTTGATTGAGGGAGCCCTCGTTTATACTGATCAAGCGGCCAGAAGCGCGAAGAATCAGGGGTAAGCGCTTCGTCGATAAGGATGATCTTGTTTTCATAAATACCGAATTCGAATTTTGTATCCGCTATGATAATGCCGCAGGATTTTGCGTGCCGGCTTGCCTTCTCGTAAATCGCAATACTGAATTTTTTTAATTTCTCGGCAGTATCGCGGCCAATCAGGTTCTCTATATATTTTTGATCAACATTCAGATCGTGGCCGGTATCGGCTTTGGTGGAAGGCGTGAATATCACTTCCGGCAATTTATCGGATTCCAGGAGCCCCGAAGGTAATTTTATACCGCAAATCGATTGCTTCTCTTTATATTCTTTCCACCCCGAACCGGAAAGATAGCCCCTGACCACGCATTCCACGGGAAGCGCTTTTGTTTTTACAACCAGCATGGAACGGCCGGAAAGGATTTTTTCGTATTTTTTAAGCTGGGCAGGGTATTTATTTATATCGGAAGTTATAAGATGATCAGGGATTATATCCCGGACAAAATCAAACCAAAATGAAGAAATATTGTTTAAGACCCATCCCTTATAAGGTATAGCGCTCGGCAGGACTACGTCAAAACAAGATATCCTGTCAGTAGAGACGATCAGCAATTTATCTTCTAAATCGTAAACGTCCCTTACCTTCCCGCGCTTATACGACTTCAGGTCCTTAAAGTCCGTAGTCAATAAGACTTCTTTTGCCATTTTAAGATTTTAAGCGCATAGATAGAGCTTCGTATTCCTGCCATAATTCTTTTGGCAGGTCTTTCTTGAACTGCTCAAAAAATTTCTTTATCCCTTTTACTTCTTCAAGCCACTTTGTTTTATCTATGTTCAGGAGTTTCTCTAGTATGCCTGCGGGTAATCCTAAGCCGGTCATATCTATGTCATTCGCATAAGGAGTATAACCTATCGCGGTTTTAACCGCCCCCACCCTGTTATTACAACGGTCTAATACCCATTCTAAAACCCTTAGGTTTTCGCCAAAGCCCGGCCATAAGAACTTGCCCGATTCATCTGTATTGAACCAATTCACACAAAAAATCTTAGGCTGCTTAGCCATTTTCTTGCCCATCTCCAGCCAAAATTGAAAATAAGATGCCATGTTATAACCGCAGAAAGGCAGCATTGCCATCGGATCCCGGCGGACCTGGCCGAGTTTGCCTACTTGCGCGGCAGTAAGCTCGGAAGCCATAGTAGCTCCTACAAATACTCCATGCTGCCAATTAAAAGCCTCATAAATTAAAGGCGTGAGATGAGTCCTGCGCCCGCCAAAAATAATCGCTGAGATCGGAACGCCATGATGCTGCTCCAGGCGGAAAGATGCCGTAGGACAATTAACAATAGGAGCAGTAAAACGGCTGTTAGCATGCGCGGCTTTAATTAGAGAGCCGTCTTTATCTAATGCGCCCGGCTTCCAGGGACGGCCCTGCCAATCAATACCGCTCTCGGGGGCTTCTCCATCAGCGCCCTCCCACCAGACAGTCTTATCCGGCTTAAGGAGGACATTTGTATAAATAGTATTTTTTCTTATTGTCTCGACCATATTGGGATTAGTATTAGAATTTGTACCGGGAGCTACCCCAAAGAATCCTGTTTCAGGGTTGATCGCCCAGAGAGAACCATCGGTATCAATGCGCATCCAGGCAATATCATCACCTACAGTCCATATCCGGTAACCTTTCGTTTTAAGGCCTTCGGGAGGAATGAGCATCGCCAGGTTAGTCTTACCGCAGGCGCTGGGGAACGCCGCCGCAATATATTCGATATGGCCATTAGGTTCTTCTATCCCCATAATCAACATATGTTCCGCCATCCAATGCTCTTTTCGCCCGATGAAACTTGCGATGCGTAGAGACAGGCATTTTTTACCCAAAAGCACATTGCCGCCATAGCCGGAGCCCACGCTCCAGATCGTATTATCTTCAGGAAAATGCAGGATCAACCTTTTGTTGATATCCAGTTCTGCCTTGGAATGAAGGCACTTCGTAAAGCCGTCTTCCTTTTCTAACTGCCTCAATACTGCTTCCCCGACCCTGGCCATGACCAGCATATTTAAAACTACATACCGGGAATCGGTCAATTCTACCCCGATCTTGCTGAAAGAGGATCCGACAGGCCCCATTGAAAAAGGTATAACATACATCGTCCTGCCTCTCATCGCCCCTTTGAAGATCGCTTTTGCCTTATTATATGCGGCCCTGGGAGACATCCAGTTATTATTCGGGCCTGCATCGTGTTTCTTTTTTGTGCAGATAAAAGTAAGATGCTCTGTGCGCGCCACATCGTCAATAGCTGTGCGGTGCAAGAAACAACCCGGAAGCTTTTCCTGGTTAAGCTGGATAAGCTCTCCTGAGGCCAAAGCCTCTCTCTCCAATTCTTCCTTCTGTTTATTGGAGCCGTCTATCCAGACTATATCATCCGGCTGGCACATCCGCGCCATCTTAGTAATCCACTCGGTTAGTTTTTTATTTTTAGTCATTGATTTAATAAGTACTTATGCACCGCATTTGCTGCAATAGCGCCGTCTGCGCAGGCAGTAACTACCTGGTATAAACTTTTTTTCCGGCAATCTCCGCAGGCAAATATGCCATCTTTAGAAGAACGCATTTCTTCGTCTGTAATTATAAACTCATGTTCATCCATTTCCAAGAGATTTTTCAAGAAAGCTGTATTAGGCTCTATCCCCACGAATATAAATACCCCCTGACAGCTGATTTCGCTTGAGGAATTCGCCTTCAAATTTTTCACTTTCAACGCTTCCACTTTATCGCGGCCTGATATTTCTTCCACTACGCTATCCAAAATAAGATCTATCTTGGGATTTGCGCGTACTTTCTCTTCCAGGATCTTTGACCCTCTAAACGCTGCCCGGCGATGGATTAAATAGACTTTCGCTGCGTAGCTGGTTAAAAAAATCGCGTCTTCCAGCGCCCTGTCCCCTCCGCCGATTACCGCAATATCTTTATTCTTGAACAGCGGCCCATCGCAGGTGCCGCAATAAGAGATCCCGCGGCCGATAAATTTATCTTCCCCTTTTACGCCCAGCTTTTTAGCCTGGGCGCCGCTGGCGATAATAATGCTTTTGGCTTGAAAATTCCCGTTTTGCGTTTTGACATTAAAGACAGCTTTCCCCGATTCTAAGCCCTGCCCTATTTCCGTGACTTCACTGTCCTCTATTGTAACAGCTAATTCTTCTACCTGTTTTTTAAATTTATCGGCTAATTCAAAAGTAGATATGCCTCCGGGAAAACCCGGATAATTTTCTATTTGGGGAGAAAGGATGATCTGCCCGCCGCAAGCCATCTTCTCAAAGATAAGAGTATTCATCCGGAACCTGCCTGCGTAAAGTGCGGCAGTCAATCCTGCGGGCCCGGCTCCTATAATAATCAAATCATGCATAAAGTGCCTCTCTATAGGCCTCTTCGGAGCGATAAGAACTTCTTACCAGCGGGCCGGATAATACCGCTTTAAACCCCAAGGCAACAGCGATCCTTTCTAATTTCTTAAATTGCTCAACGTCGATAAATTCCTTTACAGGATAATGCCCGGCCGAAGGGGCCAGATACTGCCCCAATGTCAAAATATCGCATTGATAGCGCCTTAGGTCTCTCATCGTATCGATAACTTCTTCTTCCCTCTCACCGAGCCCCAACATAATCGAGCTTTTAGTAATTACAGAAGGGCTTATTTTTTTTATCTGGCTTAAAATCTCCAGAGAAAGTTCATAACTAGCTTCCGGCCTTAATTCTTGATATAGCCGGCTTACTGTTTCGATATTATGGCCGACAACATCAGGGCGCGCGCCTAGAATACATTTTAAGCTTGAGATCTTTCCTTGAAGATCCGGTATCAATAATTCTATCTTTATATCCGTATCTATGCCGTGTATCAATTCTACAGCCCTGGCAAACATTCCGGCACCGCCATCCTCCAGATCATCGCGCGTAACAGAAGTAATTACTACATAATCCATCTTCAATTCCCGCACTACTGCCGCTATACGTTCCGGTTCATTAGGATCAAAGCTTAATCCTTTTACTTTATCGGATTTATCTACCGCGCAAAACCTGCAATTCCTGGTGCAGGTATCGCCTAAGATCATAAAAGTCAATCTTTTCTCTCCGAAACAACTGGTGATATTGGGGCATTTTGCCTCTCTGCATACGGTCCTTGTGTTAGACCGGCAAAGCATACCCATCCTCTCTAAAACAGCTTCACCGGGTATCTCTTGCTTAAACCAAACAGGCAGTTTTATCATTTATTTATCTTTATAAAATTATCCAGCGAGCGGTCGTAGGCCTTTTCTATATCTGACGGGAAAAAACAGGCGGGTATTTCTTTATTCCGGCGATGATAGAGAACACATTCGCAGCATACGCCTTTTCTGGGACACGGCTCATAGCTACAATTGCAATTTGCAAGATTTTGTTTCTTGTTTAGGCAATTTTTCACTGCGTAACCTCTTTTCCAATTCTTTCAGTTTATTTTTTATCTTTAACTTATCCAGGAATGAGGCATAATCTACGATCAGTTTCCCTCTAAGATGATCTATCTCATGTTGCAAGACACAGGCAAGTAAATCTTCTGCCTCTATGCTGATAGCCCTGGAATTTTCATCCTTGGCTTTTACTATAATCTTCTTAGCCCGCTTAACTTTTATGCAAACACCGGGCACGCTTAGGCACCCCTCTTCTATGGCCTGCGAACCCTTACTACTTACAATCTGCGGATTAATTAATTTATAAAGGCCGCTGCCGACATCTACCACGATCATAGTTTCATTAATACCTATCTGGGGTGCCGCCAGGCCAATACCTGATTGTTCATACATGAGCCTTGCCATTTTGGCCAGGATATCCCGGTGGGCTCCGGTTACCTCCCGGACCTGCTTTGACTTCTTCCTCAATACCGGATCGCCGAATAACTTAATCTTTAATGTAGTTTCGCTCATCAACGCAAATTATCTTTGGTTTTATTGTCTTTACCTCTTTTTCATCTGCCAAGACATAAGAGACAATAATTACCTGATCGCCTATACAGGCGCCCCGCGCTGCCGGGCCATTAAGACAGATCACTCCTGAGCCGGGCTTTCCTTTGATAGCATAAGTTTCAAGCCGATGCCCGTTATTCATATTGAATACCTCTACCTTTTCGCCTTCGATAATATCGGCGGATTTCATCAAACTAGCGTCAATAGTAATACTGCCTTCATAATAAAGATTGGCCTCGGTAACCCGCGCCCGATGGATCTTCGACTTCAAAATTGTCCTTAACATTTCATCTCCTTGATTCTTTAAGTGCCTTTACCAGCTCTTCCCCGAACTCTTCCGCCGCAGAAGGGCCGCTGGCAGTAATAATATTCCCGTCTTTCTCTACGGGATTGCCGGTATATTTTGCTCCTTTGGCGGTCAAAAGGCTGGCCTCGGATGAAAAAACCGTAGCACGTTTCCCCTCCAAAATACCTGCCCTGGCTAAAGTAACCGGGGCAATACAAATCGCAGCTACGATACGGCCGGAACTAACAGCTCCCTGCGCCAGGCTTTGCGCCAGAGGATCATCCCAGTATTGCTCTGCACCGGAACCGCCTACAAATATTATAGCATCAAAATCTTCTACTTTAATATCATTAACCAACATATCCGGCTTGACCCTGGCCCCCAACATGCCTGCTACATAATCAAGGGTCGTAGATGCAACTTTTACTTCTATGCCATTTTCTTTAAGCAATTTCTTAGGCTGCAGCAATTCTTCATCGCGAAAATCATTTTGAGCAATAATCATCACTACTTTTTTCATTCCTCCAGCCCCTTCCTCAGACGGACCAGCCGCAGAAAGACTATAAACCGCCAATAAAACTAAGGAAAATAATAGGATCTTTTTCAAAGTAGTTACCTCCTTATCAATCTAAATGCCTGCCGCGCAATCATCAATTCTTCATTGGTAGGAATGACCATGATATCCGGCTTCTTCTTTAAATAAGAAAAAATCCCCCGGCAAATCTTTTCTCTCATCCGCGCCTGGTTTTCGCCTATTCCGGCGGTAAAAACTAAAACATCGACTCCGCCCATAATCGCAGTATAGGCTCCAATATATTTTTTTATACGGTAACTAAAAACATCTAATGCCAGCCTTGCGCGCATATCGCCTGCTTTGTTCTTTTTTTCCAATACGCGCATATCATTACTTATCCCCGAAATCCCTTTCAAGCCGCTTTCTTTATTTAATACCTCATCTATCTGGTGAATATCCAAACGCTTTTTTTTCATAATATAGGTGACCAAAGCAGGATCGATATCACCGCAACGCGTGCCCATAATCAGGCCTTCCAAAGGAGTAAAACCCATACTGGTATCGCAAGACTTACCTTTATTTACTGCCGTAATGCTGCAGCCGTTACCGAGATGGCAGGTAATAATTTTTAATTCTTTTATGGGCTTTTTTAAAATCCTTGCCGCTTCATGCGCAACATATTCGTGGCTGGTGCCGTGAAAACCATATTTTCTTATGCCAAACTTTTTATAATATTCATAGGGAAGGCCGTATATATAAGCGTAATCCGGCAGCGTCTGATGAAAAGCAGTATCAAAAATCGCGACTTGTTTTATGCCCGGCAGGAGTTTCTTGCACGCTAAGATACCCGCTAAGTTTGCCGGATTATGTAAAGGCGCGATCGCTGCGCATTTTCTTATTTCCCGAATCACCGCATTATCGATCAATACCGGCTTTTCAAATTTTTCTTCTCCATGCACCACCCTATGCCCAACCACAGAAACACCATCGACCTTCTCCAGGATCATCTTCAGGCCGGTATAATGGTCGCGTATTTTAGAACCGGATTCCCCGATTTTTTCAATTAAGCCTTTTGAAATAACATCTTCTTTAGGCATCTGGAAAAGTTTATATTTTATAGAAGAACTGCCGCTATTTATAACTAATACTCTCATATTATTGTGCCCTTATCGCAGTTACTGCCGCGCAATCCACTATGTCATCTGCGGAACAACCCCGTGAAAGATCGCTGGCAGGTTTATTTAAACCGACGAGCAAAGGCCCTAATGCCCGCGCCTTTGCTAACCTTTCCACTAGTTTATAACTAATGTTACCGGCATCCAGATTAGGGAATATCAGTATATTCGCCTTTCCGCTTACCGGGCTATCCGGATATTTTATCTTGGCTACTTCAGGGACAATAGCCGCATCCACCTGTAGTTCACCGTCGGCCAGGAGGTTAGGCGCCATCTCCTTGAGCAGAGTAAGAGCCTCGGATATCTTCTCCACGGACCTACCCCTCGCTGAGCCTTTAGTAGAATAGCTAAGAAAGGCAATGCGGGGAGTAAGATTTAAAACTTTAGTTGCTAATTCGGAGACCGCCAGGCAGATGCAAGCCAGTTGCCTGGAATTAGGTTCGGGGATTATACCGCAATCGGCAAAAATAAATGTCCCGTCTTCGCCATAAACGCATTCAGGCACAGCCATAATAAAACAACTGGAAACTATAGTTATCCTGTCGTCTATACCCAGGCAACGGATCGAAGCCCTGGCCATATCTGCGGTGGTGTGGCTTGCCCCTGAAACTAAACCGTCGGCTTTTCCTTCGCGCGTCATCATAGCTGCGCAATAGAGCGTATCCTCAAATAATTTTTTTACCGTGTCCAGATCGATATCTCTTGCTTTATTCATCTGGTAGAATTCTTCGATATACCTTTGCTTATCTTCAGGATTGACCTTATCCGGAGTCAAGAGTATGGCCCGGGCAATACCTTCTTTCTCAATGATCTTGGCGGCTTCCACTACGCGGCTATCTTCATATTCCGGAAGCACAATTGTTTTTAACTGCGACCTTGCTTTGTTACGGATCTTGGTGATCGTATCCATTTAAATCCCTTTCAGTATTTTATTTAAGTCCACGTTATCCTTGATCAACTTTACGACTGTCTTAATCTTATTGGTATCCTGCGGCCTGAGCTTGACCGTTAGATCATGGACTCTTGAAGTAACGGTATATGTATCGCACTTGGTCGATAATACGGGTATCTGGGCCTGATTCAATAAATCCATAATCGATTCATCGGGAATAATGCCGCAGGATAGAATCATCCCCGAAACCTTAAGCCTCTTATCGTTGTCTTGCCGACGGCGGCCCAGGGCAGCGATGATCATATCCTCCCTGTCTCCGGGGGTGATCAAAAGAGTATCGTCAACGATGCTCTTAATGGCATTATGGGGCTCCATTGCCCCGATCATCACATGCGAAACAGAATTTTCTAAATAATCCTTGCCGCATAAAAGTTCGAAATCAGTCTCTTCCAATATCTGCTCAATAGTCGGATCGGAAAGCATGGGGGTATAGGGAATAATACCCAGGAGATCTATACCTTTACGCATCAGGCCCTTCCTGACCAGGCGGCTGATCTTATCAAACTTCTCAGGCAGCACCTTGTTTACAATCACGCCTAATACCTTGACGCCTTCTTTTTCTAAAAGCGCTTTATTTAAAACTATCTCATCGATAGGCCTGCCTATACCGCCGGAAGAAATAATAATGACTTTTGCGCCGATCAGTTTTGCCACAGTAGCATTAGAATGATCGAAGACTGACCCCACGCCTGCATGCCCTGTGCCTTCGATGATCACCATGTCCTGCCCTTTAGAGACCCTGCGGAAGGCCTCTTTTATTTCCCTGGTGATCGATCTCTTGTCCGGCCGGTCGAGATACTTTTCCGTAAAACCCTTTTCCACTGCTATCGGGCTCATATCCTTCAGGCCGCATTTTATACCGCAGACTTCCTCAATAAGCCAAGAGTCTTCGTCGATCTTCAAGCCTTCTTCTTCAAGATAACGCTGTCCGATAGGTTTTATAAAAGCGACTTTTTTAAATATGTTCTGGAAATTACTGATCAGGCCTAGAGAGACGGTGGTTTTACCGTCATTTTGTTTAGTAGCGGCAATGAATACTTTTTTCATCAAAGATTTTCTTCTATTTTTTTCTTAAGCGCGGATTTATTCAAAGCACCGGTGACCTGCTCTGTAACCTTGCCGTCTTTAAAAAATATTAACGTAGGTATGGACATTATACCGTAAGAAGCGGCGGTCCTGGAGTTATCGTCCACGTCAACCTTGCCGATTTTAATTTTACCGTTGAATTCAGCGGCTAACTCTTCGATAGCCGGGGCGATCATTTTACATGGCCCGCACCAGGTTGCCCAAAAATCTACCAATACCGGTACCGAGGATTCCAAAACTTCTTTTTTGAAATTAGCATCAGTCAGTTGTAGTGTCTTCATATATGATTCTCTTGTTAAAAGGGTTAATAATATGGCAGGTGGATTACTAAAATATCATAATTTGGCAATAAATGCAAGAAGTTTCAAAAACAGGCATAGACCAGGTCCCTCTTCCCAAAAATACCGACAAGCTTTCCGTCTCTGACTACGGGCAGGCTGTGTACGCCGTTATAAAACATCTTTTTAGCGGCATCCTCTATGGGGTCGCTTTCATTCAGGGTAAACACATCAAGAGTCATAAAATCCTTTACCCTGGAATTTGCCTTTTGTATCTCATACATCTGGCTAAGATGCAATTCAGGAGCGCGTTTTTCCAGTTCTTTCCACTTATAAATATTATCCAGGATTTTCATCATATCCGTCAAAGTAATAATGCCCAGAATCTTACCCTGGGGATCGACTACCGGCATACCGCTGATCCTCTTTTCCTTCATAATCTCTCCGGCGGCCCTCAATGAAGTCTCAGGAGTTACGGTTATTACTTCCTTCGTCATTACCTCTCCGACCAACATTTTCCTTCCTCCTTTTAAAACAAAAAACGCCTGTCTTTTTAAGAGAGGCGTTTTACAATATTTTAATTATATCTGTACCCATTGACTGCCATTCTACTGCTTAAAGAGCGGCTGGTCAATTATAAATTTAAGTCGTACTTAACTTGCCACATCAGATTTGGTTTGAGAAGAAAAATAGCCTCCGGTAAGCGCATCCAGAGAAGCAGTCAGTTCCTGCAACCTTAATTCTTTTTCAAGCCTCCTTTTACTATCTTCTATAGAAAGTTTATCCAATTCCATCTTTACCCGCAGGCGTTCAAAATATAATTTATTCACCTCATCCAATATGTCACCGCGTAACTCGACCATCAACCTTGAGCGCGCGTCTATCGAAGCCTGGTCAGGATTCCAAATCAGCTCGCTTAAATCCCAACTCAAAGTCGTATCCCATTCTATCGCGTCATTACCGCGGGTAAGAACATCGTCTCCATTTTTAGTGCTTGAGCCTGCCTCCCAATGCCAAAGGTCAGTTACATTTCTGCCTACCCCTACGCTGATCTTAGGCAGCAATGCTTTCTTTGCCGCCTGTTTTCTCCACAAGATTATTTTCTCCGGATCAACCTCGGCATAACGAATAGCTGCCGCATGAATATCTTTGATCTCAGGTTCATTACCGGAATATAATGTCAAGATGCGTTTATCCATACTGGGGCCGTCAAAACGCATATTTGTTTTAAATAAGCCTTTACCGCAGGCTGCATATAGATTAGCCTGGCTATCTCTGGCCAGAAAATTAATCTCTCTATCCGATAAACCAAACGATAATTCAAACCAGCGTCCGCTTTTATATTCAAAAATACCTGATTTTGTAACTGCGTAAATCTCAGATTTTTGCGATACCGATAAAAATCTCACATCCCGGCTAAGCAAGCCATACTCGGATAACTTTTCCCACTCTTGCCCTTTATTAGAACTCTTATAAATGGCCTTGGATGTAGCAAGATAAATATAATCGGCGTTATTGGGATCACAACTTATATACCTGATATTAGAAATCCGCTCTTCTTCATCTCGATCCTCAACCTGCTCTTCTATATCCACATCCTGGTTGTTTTCGACTCCTACAGCAACAAAAATCCTCTCCCAGGAACCACCCTTATCTTGAGTCCGGAATAAACCGTCTATGCAGGCGGCATAAACAGATTGCGGTTCTTTCATATTAGAGGCAATGGCTAATATAGGGTTATCCTTGAGCCTTCCTCCTGCCTTATGCCAACTGCGGCCCTTATCTCTGCTAATAAACAACCCTGCCTTGGTACCCAAATAGATCTGCTCAAATAAAACCAGGGATACCGTGCATTCACCCTCCAGGGAATTCTTTCCTCTAAAAAGCCTCTTCCAGTCCTTCCCTTGATTGAAACTGACAAAAAAACCATTTCCGGTTGCAACATACAAATAATTCTTATTCCAAGGATCAGCTGATATATGATTTACTGCTTTATTTTTCCCGCCTATAATCAGGATATCCTTCCAAGCCTCTCCGCCGTCTTCCGTCATAAAAATACCTTTATCTGAACCGGCATAAATAATACTATTGTTTCCGGCATCGACTAAAACTGTTTTTATTCCTGTATTACCCCTGCTTATATCCTGCCATTCCAACTCACCAGCAAGGATCTTTTGAGCGAACAACAGAATAAATAATCCTACGCCGGCTAAAACTACCTTACACTTTCTCATTCTTGCCACCTCCTCAAATGAGGCCATGACTTACGGAACATAAGTTATCTGGCCGAATTTGACCCGCCGTAGCGAACGCAGCGAGCGTAGGCGGGTAAGCCAGTTTTTACAGGCTCGTAATAACTGACGCAAAGATGAGAAAAATCTAACGATAGTTTAGGATTATTTTTTGTGGTTATCTTTTGATATCCAATAATATGAAGGCGAGCTTTCTTTCTTTGGAGGCTATCTGAACTTTATATCTACCCAATAAAACATCCTCAAAAATAACTTTACCGGAATCAACGAGGTAAGATTCGATCCTCTTATTCCCCTTAAACAGCGTAACCCTTAAATCCCGCATTAATTCACGGGTTGTATTATTCCTTACTGTTACGGCCAGGCTAAAGGCCTTCCCATGCTTATTTTTTATGCGCGCCTCTACTCTTACATCCTTAAAGTCTTTTGAAATCAGCACTTCGTCTTTAAATTCTTTTATCCGGCGGCTGCGTAATATCGACACAGCCATCAGCTCCTGGCCCACGAGGACATCTCCGGTAGTGTTTAATATTTCCAGGATATCATCCCTGAGCTTCAATAGTATGTCTAAAACAGGAGCGATCTCTTTGCTCCTTACTAAATCTTTCACATAAGCGATCATCGAAGGAAATACTTCTCTTTCAAGAACTATACCTATCTTCATCTGGAGTGTTGCAACTTCAGCACAGGCATCGCAGTTAACCAAATGCGCCTTCATCTCTTCTTTCTCTTGCCGAGATAGCCTATCCTCAAGAAAACAGGCTATTGCCTCTTCATCCGGATGCTCTTGCGTAGAGATACCAAAAGCGCTCTTCCATTTTTTATAAATTACCTTGATCAACTTTTCTATTCTTTCCTGCTTATGCGGCATTTATCAAGCCTCCCGGCATAATAGACGAAATAGGCATCAGAAATCTAACAATAAACCTTTGCCCTTAAAGCATTCTTTTAACCTCTCAAGGATCCGGCTCTTGCGCATATCCACTGCGCCGCGGGAAACCCCCAGGTGCGATTTTAATTCTTCCAAATTCAACTGCTGATTAATATGCAGTTCTAAAAAATATTTATCGTCTTGAGCCAGCTTCTCGATACAATCTGCCAAATTAACCATTGTCTCAGCCCGGGCGACACTATCAAAAGCAGGAGCCGAACCGTCAACAAGCATATCTTTCAGGCTCAAGCCATCATCATTTTCTGCATCGATAGAAATCGCCGGTTTAAGCCTGCGGATATAGTCTATCGTGCGATTAATCGTTACCTGCCTTAACCAGCTGGCCAGGCTGCAGCCGTTTTTGCCTTTAAATGTTTTCAGCCTCTTGAAATTATCCTGGGTAAGCGAAAGAAATATCTCCTGGAACAAATCATCGATATTTTCCCGGGCAGAAGCAAAACCTTTTACCTTAAATACGCTGTGAATATAGTTGTATATCAGGCGGGAATACTTATCTACGAATTCATCCCAGGCAAGCTTATCCCCGCTTGCGCACCTCCGGACGAACTCGAGGTCATTCATGAAACAGCCTCTTTTTTAAAGCAGCGAGTATGTGCTTATTTAACAAGAATACTTTTTTCATCAACTGGGGCCTAAAAAATAAAACATAGCTCCAAATTCCTGCGTTGTAAAACAGGATAAAAGGCAAATGCAATAAAAAGCCCGGGAAAGATTCATTTCTTATAATAGTAAGGTACCTGTTTTTAATCAGATCGAAATTCAAGTCATCGCTAAGATAACGCCTGGCAAACCCTTTGTTCAGGCCTTTTCCCTGGCGCGCAGTCAGGCCTCTTACATGATACGCGATAGCGCCAGGTACGTAATAGCCTCTCCAGCCCAGATTCTCTGCCCGCCAGGCAACATCCAGATCTTCATAAAAAAACCGGAAAAGCGGATCAAAATATTCTGAACCAATCTTAATTTCTTCTAACATCTTCCTGCGATAGAAAGCCACGGCACCATTTACCCCAAAAATATACCCGCTTTTTTCAAATTGGCCTCTATCCTTGGCCCCATAGCCTCTTTCTCCGGCGGTGCGCCAAAGGGTCAAAAACATCCCTGTGCTGTCTATCATTTCTTTATCAGCCCGCAAGATCTTTCCGCTAACCATGCCGATCCTCTCCTCCAGGGCAAACCCTTTTAGCGCCTCGGTAATATAATCTTTATCCAGGCATGCATCATCGTTAAGGCAGAGGATAAAATCCCCGTTGGCTATGCCTATTCCTTTATTAAGGGCTGCGCAATAGGATAGGCTCTCCTGGCCCGGGTAAAGCCTGGCCCCAGGATAAGAATCGGAGAATTCGTTATAAAAATCATTACTAAGAGAATTATCGATAACGATAGTCTCGACGCTTGTATAACTTTGTTCTTTGATAGAATCCAGGCAAGATTTAAGGTGGCTTTTCGTTCCTGCGGCTACGACAATAATACTGACTATTTTATTTGACATGTTTTAATATTAGAATAAAATTATAGCATAATGCTTCTAATTCTTCTAATCCTAATTTTTATCCGCCCCTTTATCTCTTCGCTGGCATTCCCCAGCCTGAATTATATATATACGGTCTGCCTGCTGACTTTTTTAATTTTTTATTTTAAATACCGGATCCCGCCCTTAACCAAATTGCTGAATATAAAATACCCGCTTGTATTGTTCTTTCTAGCCATTATTATTTCGATACTTTTCTCCATAGATAAGCTTAACAGCCTGAATGTATTATATGAATATATCACGGCCTTATCTTTATTTGTAATCGCTATTTCCGCAGGCCGCCAAGACAAAATGCGCCTGGTCGATACTATCATCTTATCTGGCCTGGTCATAAGCCTGTTGGCTATTTATCAATATTTTTTCGGCTTCCAGGGGCTGCTGGATTATATGGCCCGGCAAAAAATCATCCAGCCCTTTGCCTTAGACTATATATCGCAGAAAAGGGTATTTTTCCCTTTCGTGACCCCTAATATCTTAGGCGGATACCTGGCGATGGTCCTGCCGCTTTGTTTAATGAGCAAAAAGAAAATATTATTTATCTTGCCGATAGCCCTTGCCTTATTACTGACAAGATCAATAGGCGCCTTTTTTAGCCTATTCTTAGGATCGATCATCTATTTTTCTTTATCGCGCAAGATCAGAAAAAAAGAAATATTCTTCCTTTTGGCGATATTGTTAATATCGGGCTTTATCCTTGCGCTTAGAATGAATACGCAAAAACAACATATCCAGCCTGTTTTTTCTACGCTGATGCGCCTGGGCTACTGGGAAGATAGCTTAAAAATAATCCAGGCGCATCCTCTAAGCGGCATAGGATTAGGAAACTTCAACCTTAGCCAATCCCGTTACGCGCATAATTCTTATTTACAGATCTGGGCGGAAATGGGCATATTAGGAATAGCTTCCCTGCTCTGGCTGATCATAGCCGTAATTAAGCAGAGCCTGGGTTTGCTTAAAACTAACATTAATAAACTCCAAACTGTCAGTTTATTGAGCGCCAATATTATATTCCTGGCCCATAATTTTATTGATTTCAGTTTTTTCCTGCCGGAGGTAGTATTTCTGTGGTGGGTAATCCTAGGAGCTGGCTATTACGGATATCCAGCAAACGAAGCTGCTTAATCCCGATTAATGCCTGAAGGTTAGTAAAACGCGCGCATTCCATCCCGGCATTTCTAGAAACGTATTTAAAATAGCCCAGCCATGATTCTTTCAGGAAATTCATAAAAATCTTTTTCAGGATCTTTAACGAACTGGGAAATTTAGGGGAATTACTGTTTAATACTTTTACCCTGTCTCTGATACACTGGGCCAGTTCGGCATCATCGGTGGTAATCATACACCCGCCAAAAGCATTTATCAAACTATCTGTTTCCAGGTTAAAAATACCGGCTTTTCCGGAAGACCCCGCTTTTTTCTTCCTGAATTCCGCTACGGCGGATAATCCTTCGCGTTTAGAGCAGATAGTAATCGCGTATTTTGTCCCTGTATATTTTGCAAATTCTTCTTCAAACAGCTGCAGATACCTGCCCTTACCGACTTCCTCAGCCAAGACAGTAGAGACGATATCTTTGATGATGCCTTTATACAGATGCATGCTTTTATTATAATATATCCGGCGGTAGCCTGCAATGATTATAAAACAACCTTGACTAATAATGCCTTTTTGTTAGACTGATATTACTAATCCAGCTGCCAAAACATGAAAATAGCCCTTTTAAGACTCCCCATACAATTCAATATGAACGAAACACACCATCCAGGCGGCTGCATCTCGGCTTTATTCTATAATCAATGGCTTACCCGCTATCCGCCGCTAGGTCTTTTATATTATGGCGCCCTCTTAAAACAAAAAAACCATCAAGTCAAACTCATCGATGCCGAATTGACAGGTTACAGCCTAAAGAAGATTTCGGATATCTTAAAGGATTTTAATCCCGCTATCCTTTGTTCATCCGTCAACATATTCTCCCCAAAATATGAATTTGATTGCCTGAAGATTTTAAAAGATGATTTAAGATGCACCGTTATCTGCAGAGGGCATTTCCCCCGGCTCTATCCGGAAGAAACCATAAAAAATGAATTTATCGATTTTGCTTTTACCGGGAAGGGCTTTAGTTCCATCCTCGGGCTTACAGAAGCGCTAGAAGAAAAAAAAGAATTCAACAAAGTAAACGGCATCATTTATAGAGACGGAAATGATATGGTCAAAACACCCGAAGAGCCGCCCTATGACCTGGATAGCCTTCCTTTCCCCGCGAGAGAATTGGTGGATAATAGTATCTATACCACGGCCCTGACTACAAAAGACAGGTTTACGGTATTATCGGGCAGCGTAGGATGCCCATACCACTGTACCTATTGCCAGGATAAAAACATCCCTTTCCAGCTCAGGGATATCGACCAGGTCATAGCAGAGATGAAAGAGTGTAAAGATAAATTTAATATAAACGAGGTCTTCTTCTTCGATTCTACTTTTACTATCGACCGCCAAAGGGCAATTGATTTCTGCTCTAAATTGATAAAAGCCGGCTTAAAGATGAGCTGGGTGATCAGGACCAGGCCTGATTTAGTCGACGAAGAGCTGCTGGATATGCTGATTAAAGCCGGATGCGTAAAGATACATTACGGCATAGAGTCAGGAGACCAAAAAATACTTGATAGGCTGAAACGCAATATTCAACTAAAAGATATAACAAGGATAGTGCAATTGACAGCTAAAAAGAAGATCGCGGTATTCGGTTATTTTATGATCGGCAATGACGGCGAAACCGTAGATAGCATAAAAAATACGATTGCCTTTGCCAAGTCTTTGCCTCTTCATTTTGCGCAGTTTATGAAAGTAGGGCCGGCGCCTGGAACCGGAATTTTTGAAAGCAATAAAGAAAAATTAAAATTAGATCTATGGCTGGAAAACTATAAAGGCAGAGATATCACAGGAGAGATGTGGAAACCGCAGAATACCGGCCTTTCTCTTAAGCAATTGGATCTTTGGACAAACAGGGCTTACCGTTCTTTTTATTTAAGGCCGTCCTACCTGTGGCGGATGCTGAATTTTAAATATACCCCTCTATATATAGCCAGGCAGTTCAAGATTTTATTTTTACTTCTCAGGATCAAATTATCAAACCTGGTTTCCTGAATTTTTTACGGCTGGGGGTCCACTAATTCCCTGAAAATATCGCTGCCTTTACGCAGGGAATTTTTATACTTCTCGGCTATACCGGTAAGCCTGGCCTCAAAGATACCCTGGTCAAAATTACTTATCTTATAAAGATATAAGCCCATACCTTCCAATAAAAACTCCTTTTCTTTATTATCGCCGATAAAAACTATTGCTTTACGGAAATCACAGGAGAAGAAATCCGCGATCCCCGCGCCGATACCGATGTAGCAATATTTACGGTAGGCAGGTTCGATCTTTGAGCAAAAACCCGAAAGATCTCCGCCTGATCTTAGCCTGCACGACTCGGCACCCTTGGTGATCCCATAATACATATAGGCCAGGTTAACATATTCCCGGGGTAATATTTTAGCTAGCTCATTAATAGAAAACCTTACGCTTTCATGGCCGCGCATAAATGAAAGCCGCGCAAGCATACCAAAATATAAATAATTCCGGTATACCTGGCCGATACCGCTTTTATCGCATTGAAGAAAAATATCCTGGAGGCACTTGGTTGTATTACATGGAGACTTATAAAATGCTTCTATGTTCCCTTCGCCTATGCCCCAAAAATACCATTTTTTAGCGCGTTCCGAAGGAAGCTTGCTAGATAAATCAATGTATTTCTCAGAATTTGTAATACCTGCGGAGTTAATACTTAGATGCTCCCCGTAACCACAATACGCCTCCTCTATCCCTTGATCATTCTTTATCCCGGCTATCATCGCCCTTACCTTATCTATATCCGGGCCATACCGGATAAATGCCACTCTCCCTACATGCCGATAATCATAAGCCCGGCAGGATAAGTAAGAATTACTGAGATCCCCGGAATATATAAAGCGCGCATTTCCGGCTATACCCATAAACAGTAAAGAAGCAAATAATAATCCGGCAACGAATACCAGGGCTTTTTTCCCGGACATACATAGCTTATCGAGAAATAAAGCCATGGTCATAAATATAAAAGGTAATAATATAATATCATAACGGTAATCGACTATGCCGTTACCGGTATCATATAAGAACCGGCCGCTTGAGGCATAGGCGATAAAAAAGATAACCGGGAAAGTAATGATCGGCAATTCCGGGGCCATTTTATCCGTATCCCCTGGCCGGCTCTTCTTCCTCAGGTAATTTAAGGAAATAAATAAAAAAGAAACTATAAAAATAGAATAATAAATAATATTAAATGCCCTGCCCGCAAAAATTGAGAACTGGTCAAACATAAATATCTTATGCGTATACTTAAAAATTAAATCTCCTAAAGCATGCAAAAAAACCAGGGGATGCCAGATCCGCAAGCCGGAAAATTCTCCTCTTACAAACTCAAACCCTTTGAAATGGTTTCTCAGGTTAAAAATAAACCAGGGAAGGAACCCGATGATAAACGATACGCAATAAACAAGATACCGCCTGTTAAGAAAAAACTTCCTGTCTTTTATAAGCCAGGCGATAGAATAGTTGATTATAGAGATAAGATTGGAGTAGGCATACCATAAACTAAAACCGCTTAAAAAACCTAGAACAGAATAGTTCTTTACTGAGGGTTTCCTGTAGACCAGATTTAGAAAAATAAAGAGGATTAATATATCAAAAACAGCTGTTTCTGCGTGCCCGCCGTTAAAGATAAGCGAACGCGCCGTCAATAAGGGCGGAGAAAATATATAGAAGCAACAGGCGAAGAATGCCGCCCTCATACTGAAATACCTTACAAAAAGCAGAAAAAGAACCACCATTCCGAATGCATGGAACAAAACCGATGTCAATCTCAAGGCAAGGACTTGAGGGCCAATTAATACAAATAAAGGCAACGCCGCTATGGCGTTAAAGACGGATCCTCCAAAATGCGGGGTCTGCTGAAAATCAATCGGGGGCATAGCCCAACCTTCAATAATTCCTTTTGTCACCACCCCCACAAAAGGCTCTTCCCCCTGCCAGATGATCTTCTCCGAAGAAAACATGATTGTTAAGCGGACAAAGAAGAAAAGCAGCACAAGTAAAAATAAGAGAAAATATTTATTTTTGAATGATCCTGCCATCGGTAATCTCTTGTTATTTTTTAAGTAAAGCCATAGCTGCCCCTATGGCACTGGTAAATTGCGGGTGAGCAAGCGTATTGATGCCCCTGGCCAACTCTTCTTTTAAGGCAAAGAT
>JALOCE010000085.1 GCA_023227925.1 Candidatus Omnitrophota bacterium | reverse complement strand
AAATCCAGGGATCTTAACGAACCTTCGAGGCTGGAACCTATATTGACGATATATTCTATGCCCTGGTCCCTGGCATTCTTGACGACTGCATCCCTGTCTTGGTCAAATTCGGGAAAGTCTAAATGACAATGGGTATCTATAAACATAACTATGCCTTTTTAGGCATTGCTTTTCTTTGCATCTATCCGGGGAAATAAAGGAGCGCCTTTTTTGATTTTATCCGAGCCCAACTGTTCCTTGATAGACTCGGCGGTCCGGGGCATAAATGGCGTTATTGCCCCGGCAACCTCCCTTATTACTTCCACGAGCAATCGGATGAATTGCTTAAGCTCTTCCGTTTTATTCTCTTTGGCTAAATTCCACGGCTTTGTTTCTTCCACATATTTATTAGCCGAATTTATCAACCCCCAGATATTTTCTAAGACAGCACCGAAATTGAAATCAAAACCGGCGCAGAGAAGAGGCCCGTTCTTATTAGGCAGAAGCTTCATCTTTTCGATGATATCTTTTGCCCGTCCAGCATGAATATTATTGATATTGATATCGGGGATATTCCCCTGATAATATTTTTCTATCATGGTCAGCGTCCGGTAAACAAGGTTGCCCAAATCGTTTGCCAGGTCGCCATTAAACCTTTTAATGATCGCATCTTCCGAAAAATTCCCATCCATGCCAAAAGGCACGTCGCGCAGGAGAAAATAACGGTATGTGTCTATGCCGAATTTATCCACCATAGCCAAAGGCGAAACCACATTCCCTTTTGACTTGGACATCTTGGCATCCGCGATCAACCACCAGCCGTGGGCAAATATGGTCATCTCTTTGGGCAGCTCGATATCCAGGGCATGTAGTATGATCGGCCAATAAATCGCATGCTGCCTTAAAATATCCTTGCCGATCAGATGCAGAATATTTACATCCGGGCCCCACCAGGGCGAAGAATATTTTCCTTTGGCGTCAAAAGAGCCGACCGCGCTGATATAATTTACCAGGGCGTCAAACCAGACGTAAGTCACATGTTCCGGGCTAAAAGGCAAAGGTATACCCCAGCCCAAGCGCTCGCTGGGACGGGAAATACACAGATCAGCCAACTCATTTAATGCCAGAAAACTTAAGACTTCATTGCGCCTGGTTTCCGGACGGATAAAATTCGGATTATCTTTGATATATTTAACCAGCCATTCCTGGTATTTTTTTAATTTAAAGAAATAATTCGTCTCGCTTATTTTTTCTACGGATCTTCCGCAATCGGGGCATTTGCCGTCTTTCAACTGCAACTCCATCCAGAAGGTCTCACAGGGCGTGCAATACCATCCTTCATATTTATCCTGGTAGATATCGCCTTTTTCATGCAATATCTCTAAAACTTTCTGCACTGTTTTTATGTGCCTGGCTTCGGTAGTGCGGATAAAATCATTGTTGGAAATATCCAGTTTCCCCCAAAGGCCCTTAAACTGCATCACTACCTTATCCACGAATTCCTGGGGGCTTAATTTTGCCTCATCCGCGGCCTTCTGTATTTTCTGGCCGTGCTCGTCGCTGCCGGTCAAAAACCAGACATCGTTTTCCCCTAATTTTTGACGGTAGTGCCGTGCCAGGGAATCCGCGGCGATACAGGTATAAGAATGCCCGATATGCGGAGAAGCATTTACATAATATATGGGAGTGGTAATATAAAATTTATTTGCCATGTTCCTTTTCTTTTTCTTTGTAGCTTACTTCCAGGTGCCCGCCTTCTTCGAGTTCTACTGTGACGCTATGTTTGAATACGTTTACGCTGATAACTTTACCTTTACCCTGCGCGGTAGTTATACGTTCGCCTTCGCGCGGCAGGCCTTTAGACAAAAGCTTATAAGTCTCGTATTCAAAATTAAGGCAACACATCAGCCTTCCGCAGAGCCCCGAGATCTTCGGCGGATTTAAAGACAAACCCTCCTCTTTTGCCATCTTGATAGTCACAGGTTCGAAATCCTTCAGGAACCTGGCGCAGCAGAGTTCTCTGCCGCAAGGGCCAAAACCTCCGAAAAATTTTGCCTCATCCCGCACGCCGATCTGCCTCAACTCGATCCTTGCCTTAAAAATCTTAGCCAGGTCTTTTACCAGGTTCCTGAAATCGACCCTGCCGGAAGCGGTAAAATAAAAAATTATTTTCGTGCGGTCAAAGGAATATTCGGCCTGCACTAGTTTCATATCGAGCTTATGCTCTCCTATCTTTTTCTGACAGGAGCTAAAGGCTTCTTTTGCTTTATTCCTATTCTCTTCGATCTGCCGGAGATCGCGTTCTCCCGCGATACGCACGATCCTCTTGGGTGTTTCTTTGGATGGGTTATCTGCGACTGCCTCTTTGGGGCAGACGATCTGCCCGTAATCCAAGCCGCGGTCATGCTCGATAATCACATAATCGCCTTCTTTACAATTTATGTTTACCGCATTATAAAAATAAACCTGCCCGGAATCCCTTAATCTTACCGCCATCATTGCTTCCATAGTTCCGCCTTTAAGTTAGATTGCAAAAGTTTAACATTGATATTCTGTTCTAAATACAATAAAGCATTCGAAATGAACTTTAATATACCGTCCAGCTCCAGAAAAGAAAAATGCTGCATTTGAAGCAATAGCTCTGCTTTCCGGTCGAGGTTGATCATCTCCGAATGAGGTAAGCCTGCCTTGATCAAATACATATCCCTGAACCAGCCGGCTAATATATTCAGGGAATCCCGCATCTCGTCCCTGTCCCGGGGGAATAAGTTTTCCAGGTCCAGCCTTTCTGCCAGGGCAAATTCATCTATGACGCTGTTCTTTGCTTCTAATATATCCGCATCTTTTAAATTCAAAGCGCGGCCAATCCTGCCTTCACAAAAATAAGCCAGAAAATGCGCCAGGTTATTCTGCAGGCTGTAATCTTTTTTCAGGATCTCTTCCAGTTCCGGGCGCTGTAAGGAACAAAATTTAATCACCTGGCAGCGTGAAATTATAGTCTTGGGTAATAATGCCGGCTTATCGGTCACCAGGATGATCAGGCTCTCGCCCGGCGATTCCTCAAGCGTCTTCAAGAAGGCATTTGCGGAAGCAACGTTCAAGTTATGCGCGTTATTTATAATAAAAACTTTGTGTTTTCCTTCGTAGGGCCTTAACTTTATCCCGGCCTGCAAAATACGGATATCCTCTATCTTTATTTCATCTCTGCCGTTATCGATAAGATGTATATCCGGATGCCCGCCTTTTTCGATCTTCAAACAGGAAACGCAAGTATCGCATGGCTCAAGATCTGCTTCCTGGCAATTTACCGCCTTGCTTAATTGTTTCGCCACTAACTTCTTGCCTACGCCTTCGGGGCCGGTAAAAAGATAACTCTTGGCAAGGCGCGAATTTTTCAGGTGTTCTTTTAATATCTGGATGGCCTTATCCTGGCCTTTAATATCCCGGAATGACATGGCGCTTTACTATATCCCTTATTTTTGACTGGGTGACTGCCTTACTCTTATCTACCCGGACGATCTTTATCCTCTTTGGCTCTAAAGAGGCAAGTTTTAGATAGCCGCTTCTTACGCGGTTGTGATACTCTAATGACCTCTGTTCGATGCGGTCTTCCTTAGATTTACGATGCAGCAGCCCTTTTTTCACAGGCAGGTCCAAAAATATAGTCAAGTCCGGATTTATATCGTCGGTAACAAACTTTCCGATAATTTTAATTAAATCAATACCCATGCCCAAACCATACCCCTGATAAGCAAGAGTAGAATCCAGGAACCTGTCGCAAACAACAAATTTTCCTTTCTTGAGCGCGGGCTTGATGATTTCAGCGACGACTTGCGCGCGCGCAGCCATATAAAGGAGCATCTCGCAGGCCGGCGACATAGAATCGTTTTTGGCATCCAGTAATATTTCTCTTATCTTTTCGCTTATCTTGATACCGCCGGGCTCGCGCAGATAAACTACCGGATAGCCCCGTTCTTTTAGATAATCATAAAGAAGCCTGGATTGCGTGCTCTTGCCGCATCCTTCCGAGCCTTCAAATGTAATGAACTTGCCTTTCATATTCTCTTACGCCAGGTAGTCTTGCCGTCTTTGGAATCTTCCAGGATAATACCTTTTTCTTCTAATTCTTTCCTGATCTTATCTGCCTGGGCATATAATTTTTGTTTCTTGAAATCTTCCCGCATGGATATACTCTCTTTGATCTGCTCCTCTGAAATGAGTAACGGCTTTTCTTCAAAAGATATGCCTAAAATACCCGCATATTCTTTGATCGTCTCGAGAGCATATTTTAAAACCGGCAGATGCGCTTTATTGAAACTTGAATCATACAAGACTTTATTGCAAATATTGACTATCTCATATAAAACAGCTACGGCATTGGGGGTATTGAAATCATCGTCCATTGCCTTTAAAAAATCCTCCCGGTAGTCTTTGATCAAATCCTCTAATTCAACCGCGGAGACAGCTTTTTTCAGGTTAGTTTTTGTAAAAGACTCCGATCCTTCTTCTCTTTTCTTTACCATCCCTAAAAAAATCGTTATTCTTTCCAAGGCGCTGCGTTTTTCTTCCATTACCTCCCAGGTAAAATCCACGGGCTGCGAATAGTGCGTCTGTAAAAAGAAAAGTTTAAGTACGTCGGCAGGGTATTTTGCTAAAAAATCCTTTATGGTCACAAAATTACCCAATGACTTAGCCATCTTCTGGCCGTTGATAGTCAGAAGTCCGTGGTGCATCCAGTAACAAGCAAATTCTTTACCCGCGCCTTCGGACTGGGCGATCTCATTCTCGTGATGCGGGAATATCAGGTCTATCCCCCCGCCGTGTATGTCAAATTTATCGCCCAGGATATCCGAGCTCATTACGGAACATTCGATATGCCAGCCAGGCCTCCCTTTTCCCCAGGGGCTCACCCATGAAGGTTCGTTTTCTTTGGCTGACTTCCAGAGCGCAAAATCAAGCGGATTCTTTTTATTTTCCTGCGCCAAAACGCGCGTCCCGGATTCCATTTTCTCCAGGGACTGGTTGGAAAGTTTACCGTATTCTTTGGCTTTAGTTATATCAAAATAAACATCCCCGCCTGACTGATAGGCCATGCCTTTTTCAATGAGGAGCCCGATAAATTTTACCATCTTGGGGATATATTCGCTTGCCTTTGGTTCCGAGATACCGGCATTGGTTATGCCGAGCTCCTGCAATGCCTCATGATAAGAGGCAAGATATTTTTCCGATACTTTTTTTACCGCTCCGATTAAATCTTCCCCGGGGAATTCGGCCTTCGCCTTATCGATGATCTTGTCGTCGACATCGGTAACATTCCTGACGAACTTGACCTGATAACCCCTATACGCAAGATAACGCCTGGCCACATCAAAGATATAAGCGCTGCGGGCATGCCCGATATGCGGCTGGTCATAGACCGTAGGGCCGCATACATACATCGTAACCTGCGATGGATTTAACGGCTGGAAAATTTCTTTCTTTCTGGTGAGGGAATTATATATAAAGATAGACATTAAAAAGGGCTATTTATTTTCTAGATTCTTGATCCTCTTCTCTAACTCTTCTATGTTTTGCATTATCGGGTCGAGTGTATGGATATGATCCAGGCTCACATCTATTTTCTTACCGTCTTGCCTGGTGACTCTTCCCGGCACACCCACAACGGTTGAATTCGCCGGCACATCTTTGATCACTACTGCATTTGCGCCGATATAAGAATTGTCTCCTATGGTGATATCGCCTAAGACCTTGGCACCCGTACCGACGACTACATTATTGCCGATCGTAGGATGGCGTTTGCCCTTAGCAAGGCCTGTGCCGCCTAAGGTAACCCCCTGATACAACAACACATCATCGCCGATAATTGAGGTCTCGCCGATGACTACGCCCATGCCATGGTCAATAAAAAATCTTTTCCCGATTTTAGCGCCCGGGTGTATTTCTATGCCGGTGGTAAACCTTGTGGCCTGGCTAAGTAGGCGCGCCAAAAAGAATAAGTGCGATTTGTATAAAAAATGCGCGATGCGATAAGAGACAAGCGCATGTAATCCCTGGTACAAAAGAAGCACTTCCACAAAACTTTTTGCCGCGGGGTCTTTTTTTTGCGCTGCCCGGATATCCGCATAAAAGAATATCGAGACCAGGATCAGCTTAATAATAAAAAGGGCGACTAAAATGAGCAATATTCCCATAACACAAGTCATTTCTTATTCCTCCCCTATTAGCATTACTACGGCATAACCGGCAATCGCTTCTTTTTTTCCGATTGCCCCTAATCTTTCATTGGTTTTGGCTTTTATGTTCACGCATTCCTGCGGTATCTTTAAAATTTGCGCGATACTCTGCTGCATCTGTTTTTTAAAAGGAGTGATATTGGGTTCCTCGGCGATCACCACTGTATCGATATTGCCCACCTTAAAACCTTTTTTTCCGGCTAAATCCATAACTACTTTCAATAACTCGCTGCTGGAAGCATTATGGTATTGAGGGTCGGTGTCGGGAAAATGTTCGCCTATATCGCCCTCCCCGATCGCGCCTAAAATAGCATCGGAGACGGCGTGCAACAAAACATCTGCGTCGGAATGCCCTAACAGGCCGTTAATATAAGGTATCTCAACGCCGCCCAGGAAAAGCTTGCGCCCGCTGGTCAAACGGTGAATATCATAACCTATACCGACACGATATATCATATCTTATTTTAAAATTGCTTCTGCGATTTTCAGGTCTTCGGGTGTAGTTATTTTAATATTTTTGTATGAGCCCATCACTATTTTTACCTGGACACCTAACCTTTCTACCAGAGAAGCATCATCAGTGACTGCTTTATTGCCGAATTTTTTATAGGCTTTTAAAATCAACTCCCTATCGAATACCTGCGGGGTCTGGATCTCCCAAAGGCTGTCTCTGTCCAGTGTTTTTTCTACTACAACTTGCGACTTCCTGACTTCTTTTATCGTCGCCTTCACCGGCACGCCTACAATAGCTGCTTTAGACCTCGCTGCTTCTTTTATAACGCAGGATATGATCTGTTTATTGATAAAAGGCCTTACTCCGTCGTGAATGAGCACCAGGCCCGTCTTTGGATCCGTGGCCTTCAGGCCATTTTTAACCGAATCCTGGCGCCTCCTACCCCCTAAGACTATCTTCCTAACTTTTCTTATGCGGTATTTCCTTATCTTATCTTTTATAATGCTTAGATTCTTGGGATTCGCGACTAAAATAATATCGTCTATATCGGGATGGCTGTTTAATACAGAAAGAGCGTAAATTATAACCGGCCTGGAATTTATTTTAACAAGCGGTTTAGGAACTTTTGACTTAAGCCTCCTGCCCTCTCCCGCTGCCAAGACTATTGCTGTAACCCGGCTCATTTCTCAAGCTTTGTAAAAATCATCCTGCCTGCCTGTGTCTGCAGGACAGAGGTAACAACAGCTTTTACTTCCTGGCCGATAAGCCTGCGCGCGTCTTCTACGACGATCATCGTGCCGTCGTCTAAATATCCGACTGCCTGATTGTATTCCTTGCCCTCTTTGAGCAATTTGATATGCATATGCTCGCCCGGAAAGACTACCGGCTTCAAGGCATTTGCCAGTTCATTGATATTTAACACTTTAATACCCTGGAGGCTGGCGACGCGGTTTAAGTTAAAATCAACGGTCAGGATCTTTCCGCCTAAGAGCTTGGCTAATTTTACCAGCTTTGCATCTACCTCCGGCGTATCGGGAAATTCTTCTTCGTGCAGGGTTATGCCCTGCCCGCTTTCTTTCTGTAACGTATGCAAGACATCCAGGCCCCTTCTCCCCCTCTGGCGCTTTATGGGATCAGTGGAATCAGCGATCTGCTGCAGTTCTTTTAATACAAACTTGGGGATAACAAGTTTTCCATCAATAAAATTTGTTTTACATATATCGACTATGCGGCCGTCGATAATAACGCTGGTATCAAACAATGTCAATTCTTCTGCCTGGTCCTGCCTGCGCAGCCTTACATACGGAATAATAATATTGAATTCGTCTTTGCCGCGTAAAGCAATTACCATGCCTAAATAACAAAATACCAAAGTCAGCGTGACCCTGATAATAGCTAAGGTAGCAGGCTCAATAGGCGCCAGG
>JALOCE010000084.1 GCA_023227925.1 Candidatus Omnitrophota bacterium | reverse complement strand
CGCAGGGTCAAACAACTGCAGCGACATCATAGTCAATGCTGTGCTCGTGTTGTTTATAGCAGTGGTGATAGTAGGGGGCGCTTTGTTTACTTTTACTGAGGAGATAATTGATAGGTTAGAGCAGAGGGCATACAAAAAGATACTAAAACTTGCAGATAAAGCCGAAGCTGTGGCCAGCAAGAATCCTAGGAAAGCAGAGAAACTTTTAATCAAGACATCAGGGTTACTTAATACCCTGATGCATAGCATTAATTATGCGCTTGAGTATAATGCAACCTGCAGAATTATGGCAGCCACTAAGAAAGTAAAAGAGTTATCTAAAGAAATGGCTCAGCAGGGTTATTTTGGGAATTTGAGTTATAAACAGGTATGGCAGATAGAGGAGACAATTTCATCCCTAAGGGCGAAAGAGTTATCTTTTACCTACAAGAATGTCATTGAGTATAAATTTGGCGTAAAGTGCAAGTCCTATATCTTGGATAAGATCAGAAGACAGAAAAATTCTTATGTGCCGGATCTATTTATCTATGCCAAAAAGAACGCGGCCGGCAAAGAATTGCAAATTTATATTTCTAAAGCCACATATAGGCTTTTTAAGAAAGAATTTTCTCAGGAAGAATTTCAGGTAGTTTTAGCTGTTGTTTCCCTCCATGAATACTTGGAAAAGTTCTTAGGCCGTTCGCATTATTATGCCACTATAAAACATCAGGAGTTTCTCAGGCAGTATTATCCTGCGATTCTGGAGAAATTAATGCGGATAAATGCGCAGGAGCTTCTTTTGCCCGATGCAGAACTTATTTATTCATTGCGCGGTGACGATAACCAGGAATTATTTAAAAATGTAATGGCTTTTGGCATTGAAGGATTCTTAAATTATAAATTTTCCGAATTAAGGCTATTATTGTTAAAATTAAGCAAAAAGAAATTAGAAGTATTCCCGCCCTCAAGAATTATTGAGAGGACTATACAGGATTTGGAGATATCTTTACATAATATCTCCGATAAACTTAAAGAGATAAAGGCTATCAATGGCAGCAAGGGCTTGGATAAAAAAGATTATAATTCGGGGGCTAGTTTCAACACCGATGCCGCCTGCACCGCTGACGGCCTGCCGTTATCTGAGGCAGAAAAGATAGAGACTCAGCAGATCTTGCAGCGCCTTTATACCAGGGAGTTAACTGCGGGCGAGTTGGTTTTTAGGCTTGGGCTCAAAGGCACGTTGCGCGAGAAGATTATAAGGTTTATCTTTAAGTATCTTGTCCGGGCGAATCTTATTACCGGTCCGCCGGTAGTGTTACATAACGGACGCAAAGTATTAGGCAGCGTTACTATCTTACGCAATCAAAAAACTATTTATCTTGCCAAACAAGTCTTCGCTTCTCCTTACACGCTAGTCCGCACCCTATTCCATGAATTCGGCGCATATTGTTATCTCTGGCATTGGCTCAATAAGATATTAGAATTAGCCGGACCGGTTTTTATTTGGCAAAAACCGAAAGCGCTTTCCTTCTCGATGTTCCGGCTGAAAGTTTATTTTCTCGCCTTGGTTATGTTATTAAACGAAATCGTCGTTCCTATTGCCGGTCTCGGCATCTGTCAGGATAATAAAGAGGCAAGCGCACCTTTCGGTGTTGCGGAACATGGCGTTTTAATCCCTGAGCCTGATGACTTGCGCTATCAGGCGGGCAAAGAAGATTACTATCAAGGTAATTATGAACAAGCTGCCCTTGCATTCGAAGCAATATTAAATGACGTGACAGCCCCTTCTAATGTAAGGATGTTCGCCCGACAGTATCTCTTGCACGCTAGAGAAAGAATACAGGATGTGCCGGTTGACATTGCGCTTAAATCTTCTGTACCACAAGTAAAAACACAAGAAGCCGCTCCTTCTGTCCCAACAACCCCGGAAAGCCAAGCAAAAGAATTAATTAAACCTGCCAGAGAAGAGAAAAAAGATCCGAAGGGGGAAAATAAAGAAGCCAAGCTCAACCACGGTTATATTGTTGGCCAAGCCAAAACAGTGCCAGCCGTAAAGATCAAAAAAGAAGTAAAGAAACAGTCCGTAGCAGTTAAGTTAGAACCTAGGAAATTAGAGAAGAAACTAGCGGCTAAGGAAATTGTAAAAGTTGAGACTAAAGAAAAGCCAAAGGCACAGGAAACCAAAGGTAACCGTGGTTATCTTGCTGGTCAGCCTGCCGTTGAAAATAATATAAATAGTAAACAGGCGAAAGAATTAGAGCTCAAGCAAACTAGCATCGAGGAATTAATAAAGGAAGCAGAAGAAGCGGATAGAGGGGGTAACTGGATTATTGCAGTCAATGCCTATGATGATGCGTTAACGATGGCCAAAAAGCTAAATGACGCTGGTTTAATAAGTAAGCTGGAAGAAAAACTCAAGAACGCCTATATAGAATTGGAACTTTTTGAACAAGAAATGCAGGCAAGAAGAGAAGAAAGCATACGTGAGGGTAAGCTATATAAGCAGAAATCTTATATTAAACGGTTATTGAAGCAAGCAGAAGAAGCCGAAAAAGAAAATAGCTGGTATGTTGCAGTCAATGCCTATGATGATGCGTTAACGATGGCCAAAAAGCTAAATGACGCTGGTTTAATAAGCAGGCTGGAAGAAAAACTCAAGAACGCCTATATAGAACTAACACTCTTTGAAGAAGAAATGCAGGCAAGAAGAGAAGAAAATATGCGTAAAGGTAATTCGAAGCTCTTCAGTAAAGCCGAATCGAAGCAGTCTTCCAAAAAGGAAAAAGAAGCCCTACCTGTTAACATTCCAGTAGAAAATAAAATAGAGGATAACCAGGTTAAGAATACGCCCGCCGATGCTCCGAAAGAAATAGTTAAGATAAGCGAAACCCCGATAAGCCAGAAGATAAATACCAATGAGGAAAATAATAAGCTCAAAGAGCCGGCAATAAATCTTAACAATAAATCTCCTCCTAAGACAAAGGAAACCAAAGGCAACCGTGGTTATATTGTTGGCCAACCCCCTGTTGAGAATTCCGCAGAGAAAAAACAGACAAAACAAGCCAAGAAAGCCTCATCCGTAAAGGCCAAAAAAGCCCCAGCCGCCAAGATTAAAAAAGCAAAGAAGCAGACTGCTGCCAAAGTTAAACCTCAGGAAGAAGTCATTATAAAGCCCAAGGCACCGATTAATTATCAGAAACTTTATAACAGATCTGCGAAAATAACAAAGAAAGCACAAATCTTAGCCGGAAAAAATAAATTTGTTCAAGCCAGAAAAGTTGAGCAGGCCGTGGTAAAGCAGTTTATTGCAGTTTATTATGAATTATTAAGGAATGTGAAAGCAACAGAAAGGTATATATTCCTGGCCCAACAAAAAGATAATTCCGCAGAACAGGTTAAGCAACTGCAGGCACAGCTCAATGATTTAGCGGCAGACAAAGAAAAATTAAAAAAAGAGATAGATAATTTTGTCCTTTTCTATGTTGAGTCATATAACTTGAATTTAAATGAGACTGTAAAAATACAAGAACAGTTGTTTATAGCTCAACAGCAGGGCAATTCCGAAGAAACTAAAAAGTTGCAGGCAAAGCTTGATACTTTGGCAGCGCAGAGAGAAAAATTACAAAATGAGATAGCAACTTTTGCTTTATTTTATATCGAGCCTGGCAAACCATATATTAGCTCGCCATATTTTAATGTTTTGCAAAAAGGCGATATAGACAAGGTAGAAGCGATAAAGACATTCATTGACGAAACATTACAGAGTGGGTTAGAAGGGGTAAAGAAGAATATTGAAAATAATATCGCTCAGCTGGGCACTCAAGATACTCCCGAGGCAACACGCGCAAAAGAGAATTGGAATGCTTTAGGTAATGATTTGGAAGATAGGTTTGGTAAGTTAACTGCCAAAGAAAATTATCGGTTAGGAGAGTGTGACACTAACCGCCTGCTTAAAGCAGAGGAATCACTGGGAGGTAAGATAAAAAGCGCTCCAAAGGAAGCCGGCATAGTTTCTGCTCCGTTAGAATATCTCGTATTCGTAACTGTAGATTTTAAATCTCCCGGGGCGTCTTCCTTATTTAATTTTGCCAGCATTGGAGATTGGAATCTTGGGTTAGGTATAGGGGGAGACGAGTTAAATTATATTAAAAACCTGATAGATATAGGCTATGGTTTTGGGACAGGGGCTCTTAATGGCGCACCACCAGCAGTAATTGTCTTTGCCGGGGTTAGTGCTCTTCAGGATGCCCTTGCATTTATCCAAAGAGAGAATATGCGATTGGTAGCTAGACACGGCGCAAGTCTGCGCGTAAACTGCAGCTTCGGTATCTGGCCTATCGCAATGGTTAATGCCGGGAAAATTAAATATATGCCTGTAATAGAGCCGGACAAGATAACCCTTCTCCCTGATAAGTCCTTTGTTAATATCAGGGCATACTGGGATATATTCAGGGATTTTTACAGTACCCTTCTTAGAGACGGGAAGCTCTATAAGTCTTATTTGGAAGTAATCAATTATGGAGATACGCAGAAATACGATCAACTCCGGACCCTTTTAGATCCTGGCATCAAGACTTATCAGCAGAGACTAACTAAAGAGGAATATCAAAAATTAAAGCCTGAATTAATCGGATATTTTAGCGATAAAGATAAGCCTTGGCTTGAAAAAAATTGGCAGTATTGTTTATTTGTCTGGGAAGAACGTAAGGGGGAAAACTATTTGGTGGATCTCCTTCCCATATTCTATCCAGGCTTGGAGCCATTTATTGAAGGGACAATAGGAGCAGTGGCTCAACCCGGGATGTTAAATGCTGTATCTGGTATAAAGGATTATTCTACCTTAGAGACGATGCTTTCTGGTTTAGTGCCTCAGGAACCGGGGCAGGGTGGAGAAGCCATTGAAATTAATTCTAAGACCAAAGAAGTGAGAGTATATCCTACTTATGAGAGCATGGTTTTAACGGTCAAAGCAGGGGTTCCGGAGTTGGATATTACCAATTCCTATCATTATCTTACTGAAGGCGGAGTTAAAAAAGCAATAGCTGATGTTAATCCTTTGACAGGTGATGTTAGAGTTTTTGGTTTGAAACGAAATGCCAGCCATTACCTAAAGCAGATAGGTAAGCTTGGGAAACAGACAGTTTATTATCTACAGGATAAAAATGGAGCGCGTTTCTACCTGCCGGAAGAGTTGACCCAAAAACAAATAAAAAGATTTGAAAGGCTAAATAAAAAAGGAAAAGCAAAGTTTTGGAGAGAAGAGGTATGTATAGAACAGGCAAGTATTCATGCCCTGCACGGCACCACTCCAATTTATAGCGCTCTTGCGAATCAGGAGTTCTGGTCATACGGAGAGCAGCCTACGCAAAATGAAGATATTAAATTTGGCGAAGATATAATTTGGAATATCAGCGTTGATCCGGATCCTAGTAAGCGGCCTTGGTTGATTTGGGATAAGAAACCCGAAGAGATGGATGCTTCTAACCCTAGGGAGAGTGCTTGGTTAAAGCAATACGAAGAATTTAAGAAGAGCTCACCTGGTTCGCTCCTGCCCACACTAAACGGCTGGGCAACTTATATCATAGATTCCAAAGGAAGAAGCCTGCTTATCCCCGGTATTATTGATTTTGCCAAAGGCCTGGATAAGTTGACTCCTGAGGAAGAAGAACTTTGCGCAGAGTGCGATAAGCAAAGAGCGCAGACTGAGAAGGCAGAGGAGAAGGATGCAAGCGCAAAAGTTGAGGTAAAGGCCGATTATGGAGATTATTATGAGAAATATTTAGCCAGAGTAGGAGATTATTCGTGGTTGGTAACTTCATACCTGCAGAGCCGTTTATATGAAGAGTTGTTCCGTATAAGGCACAGCATAGATGTTAAGACAGAAGAAGTAGCGGTAAATGATAGCACTAAGATATATCTTAACTGGATTGATATGCAGAATGACGAGTATCTTCAAGGCGCTCAAAAAGCATACGATAAGAGGCTTGCTGCTGCATTAGCTAATAGAGCAGAGTTTAAGAGATTAGCCGAACTCTATGGCCAGCCGCAGTATAACGATGGAGGTTTGGTCTGGCTTTATGGGATAAATGAGACAGCTTCCGGTATAAAATCGTGGGGCAAGATGGCAGAAGAAGAGATCGCTATGTTGGAATCAATGAACCCCGGGCTTGATGTATGTTTGGATTTACAAAGAGGGAAGTCGCAAAAGGCAGCATTTGAGGTAATAAAGGATCCCAGCCTTTCTTTTGCCGAGATTCATGCGGTATTAGAAGCCGATGCGCGGGAAGGCTATGAATATTCGAAAGCAAAACTTGATCTTGCCGAGAATACACATTTACCTACTTTATTGGCGAACTTAAGCACTCTTAATGGCCCGGCAACTCAGATAGGTTCTGTGTTATGGTATCGCGCAAACTATTTAATTGCTTTGAAGCAGCGTTTCGTAACAGTGGATTGGGGAGATGGCGTGAAGTATCGTATGAGCGACAGAGAAGCGCGTATTAGATATGATGGCGCTGTCGCGCAACAAAAGGAACTAAAGGCGACTAAACCGAAACTCGAAGCTTATACAGCTGGTTTAAAGAAAGATTTTAGTACAGCCGCGGAATATTTGGATTGGTTTACCAAAAATGTCTTCAACACCGTAAAGTCTATGTATCGTACACAGAGCAGCCACCAAGAACTTAAGGAGTTGAATAGTGAAAAAGGAAAAATATTGATGGCGATAAAGAAAGATCAGAGCCGTCTATACACGCAAGCCAGAGAATTAGCTAAATTAGGAAAAGAGGTTAACAAAGTATTGCCTTATCACTATGCTTTCTCGGAGGACGATCTCATTGATATGATCCACAGCAGAGTTCCTTCCGGAAGTTCCGGGAATTTACTCTTTGATACAATCTTAGGTTCAGAGATTACGTCAAGAGACGTCTTTCAAATCGGCAGGGTTAATTTTGATATTTCCAATACCGCGGTAGAGATTCCCGGAGGCGCAAAAAGTAAATATGTTACATTAGCCAGCCGTTTTAATTTGGGAGAGAGAGTAATGGTCTTCCTGGATGCTAAATATATTACGCGCTATCAATATCAAATGCTTGATCAAAATAAAGGCAGAGATTATCTTGAGCATAATATAGCGCTCTCGCCAAATATTGTTATGGACACTAAAGACGGTAGGACGCAACTTGTCTGTCTTTGGTATCTGCCTATATGGTCAGATAAAGAAAACAAGATTCAATCTCAGGACATCCAGTTGCATCATGATTTCAACGATAAAGTCTTTGTGGATTTAGAGGCCGGAATGCTCTCAAGCAGCGCTGCTGAAAATTCAGAGATTGTAAGCTATGACGATGAAGGAAATAAGTTTATGAAACCGGTTAGAATCTCAACAGGAGGACAACTGTATAATCAGAAGATAACTCTTGGCCGCCGATTCGGTAAATTTACCCTAACAGCCCTTGCAGAACATCTTCAAGACACAAATAGATATTCGGAAATTGATGATATCTTAGGAGGTTTTGGCCTTGTGGGAGATATGGATTGGTTAAAATTTGGTATTGAAGTAAAGCAAGGAAAGACATCTGAAGCCAAGGGATATGCTGAGGCTAATTTAAAACATATGCGCGCTAAGGTTGGCTTAGAAGAGAAGCAGAGGTTTAACCAGCAGGGAATGTTTGCTTCTATATTATTCCCATGGAGTGATAACCAGGGGCTTGAATTAGATTGGAAAGCGTCTTTTCTTAAGGGTGAGGTAAGTAACTGGTTTGGTTTAAGGCACCCGCTTTTTTATAAGCTTAACAAAGAAGCGATGAAAAAGGTTAAGGCGGATAGGGGTATAAAAATTAAAACTTACTATTCTTATAAGGGGATTGATGACGAATCGCTCAAGCCCAGCCTTGATATAAGCGGGACTTTGCCTAGGAAGCAGTTCTTTGCGGAGACGGTAACGATAAGCCATAAAGGCGCTGAAGATGAAGGCCGTAGCTATACTTATGATTCAGGCATCGGCCTTAGTGTTATCACCTATGCTAAAGAATATAAAAAGTCAGAAGAAATCATAGAAATTTTACAGGACCTCTGGCGGGAAAATAAAGGTAAAGGTTTATTTAATGCGTATAATATCTTTTCTA
>JALOCE010000083.1 GCA_023227925.1 Candidatus Omnitrophota bacterium | reverse complement strand
ATCGGCAGGTTTAAAAAAGACAGGGATGCCCTTCCTGCCATTGCCCTTACCGTAAATACCTCCGTGATCACATCCCTGGCAAATGATTACGGCTACGAGATAATCTTTTCCAAACAGATCGAAGCATTAGGGGAAAAAGATGACGTGGCTATCGGGATCTCTACCAGCGGCAAGGCAAAAAACGTAGCCCTGGGAATAAAACAGGCTAAGAAAATGGGCTTAAAAACAGTCGCCCTTACAGGCGGTGACGGCGGCGAAATAGCTAAATTAGCCGATACATCCTTAGTCATCCCCTCCAATGTAACCGCAAGGATACAAGAGGCACATATAACCGTCGGGCATATTATATGCGAATTAATGGAGCAGGCGCTTTGTTAGAAACAAAGATCAAAAAACCAAACGAATTAAAAAAGATCTTATCGCGCGCGCAGAGAGCCGGGAAAAAAATAGTATTTACTAACGGATGCTTTGACCTGCTACACTACGGCCACGTAAAATACCTCCAAGATGCCAAGAAAAAAGGGGATATTCTCGTAGTAGCAATAAACAGCGACTCTTCGGTAAAAAAAATTAAAGGCAGATCAAGACCTATTACACATGAATCGGACAGGCTAAAGGTTATTGCCGGCCTGGCAAGCGTAGATTACGCGGTATTATTCAACGAAGTTACGCCGCTTAAGATCATAAAGTTATTAAAGCCTGATATACTCGTCAAAGGCGCTGACTGGAGCAAAGGCAATATCGTAGGAGGCGGCTTTGTAAAAAGCTGCGGCGGGAAAGTCTTAGCCTTAAAATTAGTAAAAGGCCGCTCCACTACCGGGATCATAAAAAAGATTGCCAAGATATCCTCAAAATAAATTTATCAATAGGATCATCGACGCCAATATAAACAGGGCGAAGGAAGGCCTGCGGGTCTGCGAAGAGATAACCAGATTTATACTCAACAACCGAAGCTTAACTTCAGAGCTCAAAAGATTAAGGCATTCGCTTGACTTGATATTTAAACGCCTGCCGAAAGATATAATACTGCAAGAAAGAGAAAGCACCAAAGACGTCGGGAAAGATATCTATCTGAATGAATTAAAAAGAAAGGACTGCTGCGAAATATTTTTTGCCAATATACAACGCGCAAAAGAATCCACAAGGGTCCTGGAAGAATTCAGCAAACTTATTAATAAAAACATAGCTATAGAATTCAAAAAAATACGCTACGACATCTATGCAGCCGAAAAAAGAATTGCTCAAAAAATCTCGACTTTACGTAATCATAGATAAGCGGGTTTTAAGGCATAAGGATGTCTCCTCTGTTGCTGTTAAAACACGGGATTCCGGCGCCGACATAATCCAGTTCAGAGATAAAGTATCAAAAAGAGATTCGATTGTAAAAAACGCCTTCCTATTGCATAAATTACTATCAAAAAATAAAGCTATTTATATCGTTAACGACTACCTGGATATCGCTAAAATTTTCGACGCTGACGGTATACACCTGGGGCAAAGCGATACTTCTATAGAGGTTGCCCGGAGTGTATTAGGCAATGACAAGATCATCGGCATATCCTGCCATAATCTAAAAGAGGCGATAGATGCGCAAAAAAAGGGAGCCGACTATATAGGCATAGGCCCGCTCTTTACCACCCTCACCAAACCAACAAATAGAAAAACAATAAGCCCGGGATTGATTAAAAAACTGCAAAAAAAGATTAAAATACCTTTTTTTGTTATCGGAGGCATCAATAAAGATAATATCAACAGGTTGACTGCGCTCGGGCTAAATAGAGCAGCTATCTCCAACGCTATATTAACGTCAAAAGATATCACTAAAGCGACAAGATATTTTTCTAAAGCATTGAATTAGCCATGACTCAATTAGAATACGCAAAAAAGAATATTATAACGCCCCTGGTAAAAAGGATCGCCAGAGAAGAGGGCCTGGCCCCTGGAGAGGTATCGGAATACATCAAGGCAGGCAGGGTCGTAATACCGCGGAATTTAAAACATTACATAAAAAAACCCTGCGGGATAGGTTACCGGCTCAAAACAAAAGTAAATGCGAATGTCGGCACCTCGACCGATAAGGCCGCGCTCGGTAATGAGTTGAAAAAAATAGAGATCGCGGTAAAACACGGCACCGACACGATCATGGATCTAAGCGTCGGCGGAGACCTTGCCAGGATAAGAAAAGAGATCATAAGGCATTCACCTGTGCCGGTAGGGACAGTACCGATATATGAAGTAGCTGTAAACGCGCAAAAAAATAAAGGGAATTTTTTAAAGTTTACGTACACGGATATGCTGGATACCCTGGAAAGCCAGGCAAGGCAAGGCGTAGATTTTTTTACTATACACTCCGGAGTCACTAAAGAAAGTTTAAGCGCCTTAAGAAAACAAAAAAGGATCCTCGGTATTGTCTCGAGGGGAGGGGCAATGCTGGCGCAATGGATAACCCAGCACAAAAAAGAAAATCCTTTTTACGAATATTTTGACCGGATACTGGATATCGCTTCGCGTTACGACATAACACTAAGCCTCGGCGACGGTTTGAGGCCCGGCTCGATACTGGATGCTACTGATAAAGCCCAGATCTGCGAATTAAAAATCTTAGGAAGATTAGCCGGCCGCGCCAGGAAAAAGAATGTCCAGGTGATGATCGAAGGGCCCGGCCATGTGCCGCTTGACCAGATCAAAGAAAATATCCTCTTGGAAAAAAAGCTCTGCCACGGTGCGCCTTTCTATGTCTTGGGGCCATTAGTCACGGATGTCGCCTGCGGTTACGACCACATCACTGCTTCGATAGGGGGAGCTTTGGCAGCCAGTTTCGGAGCGGATTTCTTATGCTATGTGACTGCCGCGGAGCACTTAAGGCACCCTTCATTGGAAGATGTAAAAGAAGGCGTTATCGCCTCCAGGATCGCCGCCCATGCAGCAGACATCGTAAAAAAAGTCAAGCAGGCCAAGCAGTGGGATAAAGATATGTCGAGCGCTAGAAAAAAACGCGATTGGAAAAAACAGATCAAACTTTCTATCGATCCCGATAAAGCAAAGCTATACAGGCTATCGTCAAAACCGGGCCTTTCGGATGTATGCACCATGTGCGGAAAATACTGCTCTATCAAATTAATGGAAGGATGCATGCGGGCGTAGTTCATCGGTAGAACACCAGCTTCCCAAGCTGGATAGGAGGGTTCAATTCCCTTCGCCCGCTTACTTTTAATTTTAATGTTTAATAAAAAGCACTTAGTTTATTTTTTACTTTTAATCGCCGGATCTTGTTATATAATAGGCTGTGCCAGCGCGCCGACTGCTTATACCCATAAGCCTCCCATAACAATACCCGGAGTTTACCACCGCGTTGAAAAAGGACAGACCCTTTGGCGGATCTCCCAGATGTACGGGGTGGACCTGGATGAAATAGTAAAGATCAACCGCGTATCTGACGCGGCCAATATAGAAACAGGACAGCTTATATTCATACCGCATCGCCAGAAACCGCAATACTCGACGGCCAAGCCTGACTCAAACAAAGACTTTATCTGGCCGATAAGAGGAAGGGTTATCACGGCATTCGGGCAAAGCTCTAATAATATGGTCAATAAAGGGATAAATATACAACCTTACGATAACCCGGATGTAAAAGCCTCGCGCAGCGGAAAAATCGTTTTTTATACGGACAATTTTAAGAATTTCGGGAAAACCATAATCATCGATCACGGTGATGGCTTTTCGACTGTTTACGCACGCAACGCAAAGGTATTTGTCAGGATCGGCGACTATGTGCAAAAGGGGACCATCATTGCCAAAGCGGGTTCCTCAGGCAGAGATAAAAATAGGTATCTACATTTCGAGATCAGAAAAGGATACGCCTCGCAAAACCCCTATTTTTATTTAAGCCGCTAAAAGTAATCTCACTATGGATAAAGAAAACTTTTTTGGCCGAAAAATATACCTGGAAACCTTAGAAAAACGCATCCGCGGTTTAAAAGAGGGTTACCGCCAGAATATCGCTATTATCGGGGATGAGTTAGTCGGAAAAACCTCGCTCGTCTTTGAATTCCTGGATAAATTCCACGACAATAATATAATCATATTGTACCTGGAGGCAAGGCCGGAATCGTTAAACTCCTTTACCAAGAGGTTTGTTGGAACGCTGCTTTATAATTTCCTGATCAACAGCAACATTGCCTTAAAAGAAGACCTCGACTTCCTGATGCGCAAGTCCCAAAAGTATATCCCTAAAACAGCCGAGAAGGCAAAGGCGATATTAAACGCTGCCGATAAGAAAAACAAAAATAATATACTTACGGACCTATTCTCGCTTTGCGAAATAATCTACCAGGAGACAGACAAACGCTGCGTTGTGATATTGGACGAATTCCACAACCTGGAAAATATAGGCATTAAAAGCCTTTACAGGGAATGGTCGAAATTATTGATCGCCCAGAAAAATACGATGTATGTCATCACCAGTTCCCTGAAATTCAAAACGAAAGAAACACTTTCTAAGAACCTATCGCTGCTCTTCGGGAACTTTCAGTTGATCTGCGTCGAGCCCTTTGATATAAAGGCCAGCGAAGATTACTTAAGATCCAGGCTATCCCAGCAAACCCTGGAGCCCGGAATGGATAATTTTATAGTGCATTTTAGCGGCGGTTATCCTTTTTACCTGAAGGTAATAACCGATGCTATTTTGAATCCTAAAAAACAAGACCTGGTAAGCATCCTGGAAAATCTCATCTTCGATACCTCGGGCACCTTAAACCAAAAATTCTCAAACTATCTCAAGCGCTTCTTAGACCTTCCCCACAACCAGGATTATTTATCGATACTGCATTCGATCTCCTGCGGGCACAATAAGCTTAAGGACATCGCGCATATCCTGCATAAAACAAAAAAGGAACTTTTCCCAAGGATAAACCATCTCCTGGAAATGGATACCATAACGCGCAGCGGCGATTTCCTGAAGATCAACGACCCCGTATTCGGCTTCTGGTTAAGTTTCGTCTATGAAGGAAAATCTTATTCCCTGACTTTCGACGCAAAAAGCCAGAAAGAAATATTCAGGGCAAATATAAAAAATATGATCTCGGAATTCCTCCTGAACTCAGAGAGGCCCGTGATAGAAAGGACAGCCGAAGTCCTGAGGCTTTTCGAGGATGACCTCGTCCAGATAGAACGCAAAAGGCTGCGGCTCTCCCGTTTCAGGGAAATAAGGACGCTCGACTTTACTGCCGGCAGGCTTAAAGAAGGGCTTATCGGCCGCTCTAATGACAGCCTCTGGATAATGGCGTTCAAGCACGACCTGTTGACCGAAGAGGATATCGCGGAATTCGCCAAAGAATGCAAAAAATACCACCATAAACTACAGAGAAAGATCATAATCGCTTTACAGGATGTAGATACCAACGCCCGTTTAAAGGCTCTGGAAGAAAAGATCTGGATGTGGGACTTAAACAACCTCAACCAGGTGCTTGATCTTTATGCAAAACCCCGGGTGATCGTATGAAAATCGGGATCCTCTCGGATACGCACATATCTGACAATGATAAAAAGATCCCTCCCGAAGTCTTAGAAGGATTAAAAGGCGTGGATATGATCATCCACGCCGGTGACCTGCTGGACTTAAGCGTCATCGATACCTTAAGAAGCATCTGTCCGAATATAAAGGCGGTCTCCGGGAATATGGACGGCCCCGAGATCAAGGATAAATTCCTGCAAAAAGAGATCTTTAAAGTCTGTGATTATAAAATTGGGATCATGCACGGCTATGGCGCGCCCGTCAATCTGATAGAGCTGTTAAAGGATACCTTTAAGAACGACGATATCGATATAATTATTTTCGGGCATTCACATACCCCTTTTAACGAAAATATCGACGGTATTTTATTTTTTAACCCGGGCAGCCCCACAGATAAGATGTTTGCCCCCTATAATTCATACGGGATAATAGAGATCAATGATAAGATAGAAGCGAAGATAATCAAGATCAAGTAAAGGCACATAAATTATGGATAAGCTCTGGGCGCCCTGGAGAATTAAATATATAAGGTCTTCCGTAAATTGCGAAAGCGGAAAAACCAAAAAATGCATATTCTGCCAGGCCACAAAGAAAACAAAAAAACAAAATTATGTACTCTTCAAAAGCAAACATTCGCTTTCCATGCTCAATACATTTCCTTACAATAACGGGCATGTTATGGTATCCCCGTTAAGGCATATACAAAAACTCTCGCAATTAAAAGAAGAAGAGATCATCGATATATTCAAAACCTTGAATAGGACAAAAGAGCTCCTGGATAAAATACTAAAACCCCATGGATATAATATAGGCATAAATATATCCGGAGTTGCCGGGGCAGGTATCCCGGGGCACCTGCATATACATATCGTCCCCCGCTGGCGCGGCGACACCAATTTTATGCCGATCTTATTCAATACCAAGGTCATTTCACAGTCACTGGATCAATTGCATAAAAAATTAAAGCATGCTCAATCAAAAAGACATTGAAAATTTTGAGAATAATTTTCTTGCGCCCTATGCAATGAAAAGCCACAATACCCGTGGCAGGATACATAAAGAGCCTGAACATCCCTACAGGTCTAACTATCAGAGAGACCGTGACAGGATAATCCATTCTGCCGCTTTCAGAAGGCTGGAATATAAAACCCAGGTCTTTGTAAATCACGAAGGGGACTATTACCGCACCAGGCTTACCCACACACTGGAAGTCGCCCAGATCGCCCGGACAATTGCCTTTGCTTTAAGGCTGAATATCGATCTCGTAGAAGCGATCGCGCTTGCCCATGACCTGGGGCATACGCCATTCGGGCATTCCGGGGAAGACGCCCTGAACGAATTGATGGCGAAATCCGGCGGGTTCAATCATAACCTGCAGGGATTAAGGGTCGTAGATATATTGGAAGAAAGATATCCGGAATTCCCCGGCCTGAACCTGACCTGGGAGGTAAGAGAGGGGATAGTGAAACATTCTTCCGCCTTTGATAAGGGAGTCGACATCAGGGGGCTGGCGCCGGATGAAATGCCGACGCTGGAGACCCAAATCGTAGATATCGCCGATGAGATCGCTTACGATAACCACGACCTTGATGACGGAATTACCTCCGGGCTCTTAAAAGAATCAGACTTAGAGAAATTACAGATCTGGAATAATATATGTAGAAAAATATCACAAAAATATGCTAAAATAGATTATCAGGAGAGGAAATACCTGATAATAAGAGCGCTCATTGATATGCAGGTAACAGACTTGATCCAAGAAATAGAAAAGAAGATCAAAAAGCTGGACCTGAAATCGCACCTGGAGATCAAAAAATACGCTAAGAAGATAGCTTCTTTTAGCAGCGAGATGCTGAAGCTAAGAAAGCCGCTGCGCGAACTGCTGATGGATAAGCTCTACCATCATTACCGCGTAATAAGAATGAGTGCTAAGGCTAAACGTTTCCTCAAGGAATTATTCAACGTCTATATGGATATACCCACAGCCCTTCCGCCCGGGATACAAAAAAGAATACCCGCAGACGGCAGAAGGCGCGTGGTCTGCGACTATATCGCAGGAATGACAGACAGGTATGCTCTCGATGAATACAAAAAATTATTTGACCCATACGAAAAAGTATAAATTACTGGTCTCCGCCATCCATAATATTTATCGCCTGGTCAACTCTACATTCGATGTAAAGAACCTGATCATCCGCCTGACAAAACTTACCTGCCAGATACTCGATGCCAACTACTGCACGATCTTGCTATTGGACCCGACAAAAAGATATTCCGTATTTAAATGCGTGGTAAATGACAAAAAAAGATACACCATCGATAAAAAAACCAGGGTTTCTAACAGGATAGAAAAGAGGATCATAAAAACATTTACCTCTATAAGGCAAAACAGCGTTCTGGGCCTGCCTTTGGTCTGTGAAGACGTAGTCGGAGTGATCGTCATAAAACGCAACAGAGGCAAACAGCCCTTTGATAAATTCGACCAAGAATTATTAACCACTATCATTGAACAGGCAATAATAGGGATAAAGAACCTGCAGCTTTATGAAGACCAGCAAAAAATAGTCCTGGGAAGCATCAGGTCGCTGGCGACCTTATTAGATATGCGCGTCCCCCAGGAATACACGCATTCACCGTATTTCAGCCGGATAGTAACGGCTATAGGGCATCAGATGCACCTGGATACCAAGCAAATCGAATGCCTCAAATATGCCTCTATCCTGCACGACGCGGGAAAAGCAGATATCCCGCTGCCTATCC
>JALOCE010000082.1 GCA_023227925.1 Candidatus Omnitrophota bacterium | reverse complement strand
ACCAAGCTATGAAAAAAATGATGCTAATCCTTTCGTGGATATAGTTATTCCTACTGGTTTAGGATTAGCGCGGAACGCATTGGTGGTTAAGAGCGCTGACATCGTGGTCGCGCTACCAGGAGAAGCAGGGACACTTTCCGAGATCGCCTATTGTTTACAGTTTGGAATACCGGTAATTAGCCTTCAGTCCTGGGATATACCCGGAGTAATTAAAGCCGGTTCCGTGGATGAGGCAGTAGATAAGCTAAAGAAAGTTCTAAAGAGGAGTAATATATGAAAGCAGTTTTGATGTTAGAGGACGGCAAGAGTTTTTTAGGCGAAGCTTTGGGCGGTACGGGTGAAAGATTCGGCGAGGTGATCTTTAATACTGCCGTGGTTGGTTACCAGGAGATGATGACTAGCCCTGCAAATGCCGGAAAGATCCTCGTACTTACTTATCCTTTGATCGGTAATTACGGGATAGCGCCTAAATTCAACGAATCAAAGAATGTTTGGCTTGCGGGTTTGATCATCAAAGAGAGATCGCGTATTTTTTCTAATTGGCAGGCCCAGACGAGTTTTGATAGCTTTGTCAAAGAGCACAATCTGCTTACTATCAGCAAAGTAGATACGCGCACCTTGGCAGTGCACTTAAGACAAAAAGGCCAGATGCTGGGAGTTGTTTCTACCAGCACTTTTGAACCTAAAGAACTATTAGCAAAAATCGACGACTTTCGCAAAAAGAAAGCCGAGAGTTTATTGCCGAAGATTTCGCTGGAGAAACCTTTGCGTTTAGGAAAAAATAAGGCAAAGCTAAGCCTGGCTATTTTGGATCTGGGTATAACCAAGAGCATGATCAGGCAACTCGAAATTCTCGGAGCGGAACTTACTATTTTGCCCTACCATACTTCAGCGCAGGATATCCTGCGCCTTAAAGTACGGGGTTTAATTATTTCTCATGGGCCGGAAGAAGACGTAGGCTTAAACGAAGTGGTGGCTAATGTCAAACTACTGATCGGTAAAATACCGATATTAGGCATTTCCACCGGCCATCAGGTGCTCTGCCGCGCATTAGGCGCGAAGATAACTAAATTAAAACTGGGCCATCACGGAGTGAATTATCCCATAAATCAATCTGCTTCTTACAAGGGAGAGATTACTGTGCAGGATCATTCTTGCGTGGCGGATGTTGATTCACTAAATAAGATAAAAGGCGTAAAGATCACAGGATTTAATTTGAATGATCGCACTGTGGAAGAATTCGAAAGCAAAAAGCTTAAACTCATCGGCGTGCAGTATCTCCCGGTAAGCCCCGGCTTCCAGGAAGTTAACGCGGCATTCAAAAAATTTATTAAGATGTTAGGTAAATAATGTATCCGGCCTTGTTAGTACCCCGCCATATGGGAATGGCGGGTACGCCGCCTTCTGCGGCGATTGGCCGGTAGCGCAAAAAGCGCATACTCGCCCATCAAATTGGGCGAGGTATGTTTCACTACTGTGAAGGAGCAAATAATGCCTCGGCGTCGCGATATCAAAAAAGTTTTGATGATTGGTTCAGGCCCTATCGTCATAGGACAGGCCTGTGAGTTTGATTATTCCGGTTCTCAGGCCTGCAAGGCCCTGAGAGAGGAAGGTTATTTTACTATACTTGTCAACTCTAACCCCGCTACTATTATGACTGATCCCGGGTTAGCGGATGTTACCTATATAGAGCCGTTGACAGTGGAGGTAGTAACAAAGATTATCGAGAAAGAACGGCCGGATGCAATTTTACCTACCCTGGGCGGGCAGACAGGTTTAAACCTGGCTTTCTTTTTGATGAAGAAAGGTATTTTAAAAAAATATGGCGTAGAATCAATCGGTGCGTCCGTGCAGGCTATCTCATGCGCAGAGGACAGGGAACTCTTTAAAAAAGCTATGCAGGAGATCGGCGTTGATGTTCCTAAAAGCGGGATCGCCACTAGCGTGGAAGAAGGCATGAAGATCGGCCTTGACATAGGTTTTCCTCTTATTTTACGGCCGGCATATTGTTTAGGCGGCAGCGGCGGTTCCATCGCCTACAATAAAGAAGAACTGGAAAAATTTCTTTATAAAGGATTAGAAACCAGCCCGGTGCATCAGATCTTGGTTGAGCAATCGGTTTTAGGCTGGAAGGAAATTGAATTTGAGGTGATGCGTGACTCAGCGGATAATGTGATTATGATTACCTCGATGGAGAACGTCGATCCTATGGGGGTGCACACCGGAGATAGTATTGTAGTTGCTCCGGCGCAGACTTTGACTGCCGAGGAGTATACAAATTTTGTAAATCTTTCTAAAAGAATAATCCGCCGCGTGGGGATATCCGGCGGAGGCGCAAATATCCAATTTGGGCAAAACCCGCAGAATGGGCACATTGTTATCATTGAAGTAAACCCCAGGCTTAGCCGTTCCTCTGCCCTCGCTTCTAAAGCTACGGGTTTTCCTATAGCGCGCGTGGCGACGAAACTAGCCGTAGGTCTTACCCTGCCGGAAGTAATGAATCAGATTACGGGTAAGACTACTTCTTTCTTTGAACCGACGGTAGACTACTGTGTTTTTAAAATCTGCAGGTTTACTTTTGAGAAGTTTCCCCGCGCAGAGCGCATTATCAATACCTCGATGAAGGCAGTAGGCGAGGCAATGTCCATCGGCAGGAATTTTAAAGAAGCGCTGCAGAAAGGCATTCGCTCCATTGAAATTTCCCGCTTTGGTTTTGGCGCAGACGGTAAAGATAAGATAACCGATGAAATGCTGGAAAAGCCGGAGAATGGCCTGCTGAAGCAGATCAAAGATAAAATACGTACGCCTAACGACGAAAGATTATTTTATATAAGGTATGCCCTTAAAGCAGGGATACCTCAGGGCGAAATCGCCGATTTATCTAAGATAGACCCCTGGTTTATCGATAATATGCAACAATTGGTTGAGTTAGAGGGCAAGATCATGAAATTTAAGAATAAAAATCCCGACGATGATATTGATATGCCTGTGGATTTACTTCTGGAGGCCAAGCAGGATGGTTTTTCCGATCGGCAGCTGGCGTATTTGTTAAATAGCAAGGAGGAAGAAGTGAGGGCGTTTCATAAAAAGAAGAATATTAAACCCGCGTATAAATTAGTGGATACCTGCGCAGGAGAATTTAATGCCAAGCAGCCCTATTTTTATTCTACTTACGAGACATCTGATGAGGGCCGGCCGAGCAAAAATAAAAAAGTAGTCATCCTGGGTGGGGGGCCAAACCGCATTGGCCAGGGTATTGAATTTGATTATTGCTGTTGTCATGCCGCTTATGCCCTTAAAGAAGAGGGCGTTGATAGCATCATGGTAAATTGTAACCCCGAGACTGTTTCTACTGATTATGATACCTCGGACAGGTTATATTTTGAGCCCTTGACACTCGAGGATATCCTCAATATCGTTGAATTAGAAAAACCGATAGGGGTGATTGTGCAATTTGGCGGCCAGACGCCGATTAACTTAGCTGTTTCTTTGCGCCGCGCCGGAGTAAATCTTCTCGGCACAAGCGCGGATAGCATTGATATTGCCGAAAACAGAAAACGTTTCAAGCAGATGCTGCATAAATTAAATTTGCTGCAGCCGGAAAACGGTACTGCCTTTACCTTTGAAGAAGCAAAAGAAGTAGCGAAAAAAATAGGCTATCCGGTTTTAGTCAGGCCATCCTATGTTTTGGGCGGCCGGGCAATGGAGATCGTTTATGATGAGCAGACGCTGGAGAAGTTCATCAAGGAAGCGGCAGAAGTCTCCGGAGAGCATCCAATATTAATTGATAAGTTTTTAGAGGATGCCATTGAGGTAGACGTGGATTTAATCGGCGATGGCGAAGCTTTCGTTATCGGCGGGATCATGGAGCACATTGAAGAAGCCGGAGTCCATTCCGGAGACGCGGCTATGTCGCTGCCCACTCTTACGCTATCCCAGGATATATTAAGCAAAATCAGGGAGGCAAGTTATAAAATGGCGAAGGAGTTGAATGTAATAGGGCTGATGAATGTGCAGTATGCAGTTAAGGGCGATAAGGTGTATATCCTGGAGGTCAACCCCCGGGCTTCGCGTACGGTTCCTTTTGTTTCGAAGGTAGTAGGCTTGCCTTTAGCGAAACTGGCCACAAAGGTGATGTTAGGCAAAAAACTAAAAGACCTGGGAATAACGCAGGAAATTATTCCGGAGCACGTGGCAGTCAAAGAATCAGTATTTCCTTTTAACCGTTTTCCCGGAGTAGATATAATCCTGGGGCCGGAAATGAAATCTACAGGCGAAGTAATGGGTATTGACAAGGATTTCAGCCGCGCATATATCAAGAGCCAGATCGCCGCCGGGCAGCGCATGCCCCGCAAAGGCAATGTTTTTGTATCGGTCTGCGACAGGGATAAGCGCACGGTAGCAGCTGTTGCTAAAAAATTGCAAACTTTGGGATTCCATCTTTATGCGACTAGCGGCACAGCGGCAGTTTTAGAGAAGAACAAAATCAGGGTCCACGTCTTGCCCAAGATTGCTGAAGGCAGGCCCAATATTTTAGATTTGATGAAGGATGGTAAAATCCAAATGGTCATCAATACTCCTACGGGAAGGATTCCGCGGGAGGATGAAATCAAGATCCGTTCGCAGGTGATCTTATACAACATACCTTATACTACGACTATTTCCGGTGCACAGGCAACAGTCAACGGCATCGAGATACTCCTAAAAGAAGAATTAAAAGTAAAGTCTTTGCAGGAGTACCACAAGAAAGCCAGGCGCAGAAAGTAAAAAGTGGAAAAAATCGATATTAAGACAAACAAAAGAGCCGACCTGATTGATATTACCGCGGAAGTAGAAAAGCGGGTAGCTAAAAGCAAAATCACGGATGGCGTTTGTTTTGTTTTTTGCCCGCATACCACTGCCGGCCTGACTATTAATGAAAATGCTGATCCTTCGGTGAAAAGTGATATTGTCCAGGCTTTAAATAAGCTCGTACCGGCAAATGCCGGTTACGCGCATAGCGAAGGCAATGCCGATAGCCACATAAAATCCTCTCTTTTTGGTGCGTCGCTTTCTATTTTTATTGCGGCCGGGCATTTGGTCCTTGGGACTTGGCAGGGGATATATTTTTGCGAAAGCGACGGTCCGCGCTCAAGAGAAGTCTGGGTCAAAATAATCCAGGAGAAATAATGCCGGAACTTCCGGAAGTCGAGACGGTAAAAAGGGAATTAGAAAAGGTAGTCTTAGGTAAGAAGATTCTTGAGGTAAGCGTATATAATCCGAAAGTAATCCGTCAGCCTTCGCCAGCGCAATTTAAAAAAGGGTTGGCCGGCGTTGCAATCAAAAATATTTTACGTAAGGGTAAGATGTTGATTTTAGAATTATCCAACGGGAAAGCATTGGCGATCCACTTAAAGATGACCGGCCAGCTGGTCTATCCGGGTGACGGTAAGAAAAGCAGGGTGAGTTTCCGTTTATCCGACGGCAAGACGCTGGATTTTAATGACCAGCGATTATTTGCCGAGCTGCGCCTGCTCGATGACTGGCACACTTTAAAATTTATCCAAGGATTGGGGCCGGAGCCGTTCGTGTTAAGCCCGGAGCAATTTAAAAAGATGCTTTCCGCGAAAAAAACAAAGATCAAGCCGCTCTTGATGGACCAGACATTTATCTCCGGCATAGGGAATCTCTACGCCGCAGAAGCCCTCTTCCGGGCCAGGATTCATCCCGCAAGGAGCGCGCTCAGCCTTTCTGATAAAGAAAAAGAGCTCCTCTTGAACCAGATAAAAGATACATTAAGAGAGGCGATAGAACATAAAGGTTCTTCTGTCGATCAGTATGTGCAATTATCCGGCAGGCCAGGAGATTATGCCAAGTACCATAAGGTCTACGGCCGCGTTGGCAAACCCTGCTTCATCTGTAAAACTCCGATAAAAAGAATTACCTTAGGCGGCAGGGGCACGTATTTTTGCCCAAAATGTCAGAGCTAAATTATGAAAAAACGTATTAAGATTAACGGCATCATTATGTTTTGCGCTTTTCTATTGGTCGTCTTTTTCCCGGGAATATTTTTCCGTAAAAGCCAGATAGGATTCTCAAGTGCAATCACCGGGGTTTTTGGTATCGCCTTTATTCTTTTGGGCCAGATTTTCCGGGTTTCTGCGCGAGGATATAAGTCAGAGCAATCCGATAACGGCCATTCTTTAGTCGAGGGCGGGCCTTATACCCTGGTGCGTAACCCGATGTACCTGGGGATAATTTTGATTAGCGTAGGAGTGATACTTGCGTTATTCCAATGGTGGGTGGTCTGTGTGTTCCTGTTATTTTTTATCGTACGCTACCACAAGCTTATTCTTAAGGAAGAAGGCGAATTGCTGAAGATATTCCCGGATGATTACGCGGCTTACCTGAAACACGTTCCGCGCCTTATGCCTTCCTGGAAAGCCCTATTCCTCAGGCATATCGAAGATTACCTGCCTTTAAAACCCGCATGGATAAAAAAAGAGATTAGTTCGATGCTGGCCGTATTATTGCTTGTCCTGGCTTTAAAATTATGCATGGGCATTAGATATCAGGGCGTTGCGGTGTATCTTCAGGAAGTAAAATATATGCTGGTAGTTATCTTGCTGTTTTTATTAATGATGGTATATTTATGTAAGCGTACGAAGGTATCTAGTAAAAATGCTGCAGACAAAAGCCAAGATAATTGATAATAAGAAAGTTAAAGGGCATTATTTCCATTGCCTGCTTCTTGCGCCATCAATAGCAAAAAAGGCGCAGCCGGGCGAGTTTGTAAATATTAAAATAACCGATAATTATCAGCCGCTTCTACGGAGGCCTTTAAGTATCCATCGTGTGGACGCCAAAACAATCGAGTTCCTTTACGAGGCTGTAGGCAGAGGCACAGAAATTTTATCGCGGAAGAAACAAGGTGAATACCTGGATATTATCGGGCCCCTGGGAAACGGCTTCTCAATGCCGAAGAGCGGGCATTCGATATTAGTCGCGGGAGGAATGGGAGTTGCCCCGCTTTTGTTTCTAGCCGAAAGATTAACAGCCCGGAAGTCAATCGCGTTGATCGGGGCAAGGACCAAAAGTGAGATTCTTTGCGAAAAAGAGTTTCAGGATTTAGGATATAGTGTTAAAATAGCTACGGATGACGGCTCAAAAGGTTTTAAAGGCAGGATCACGGAATTATTAAGAAATGTTTTACAAGTACAAGGCCCCAGGCAACAGAAAATGGTTTATGCCTGCGGCCCGCGCCCGATGTTAAAAGAAATCAGTCGTATGTCTAAAAAACATAAATTCTCTGCTGAAATTTCCCTGGAAGAACATATGGCCTGCGGGATAGGGGCTTGTTTAGGATGTGTGGTAGGGACTAAAAAAGGTTTACAAAGGGTCTGTAAAGAAGGGCCGGTATTTACTGCCGGAGAAATAATATGGAGGGAGGAGGGGCAATGACAGGGAGTACTTTAAGTTTGTGGACGGTGGTTTTAGTAATTATGGTTCAATTCTTTGGAATGCCTTTACTTTTCGGAGAAGATATTTCAGATCAGCCTATATTCACAGTTCAAGGCACGGTTAATCAGGTAAATTGGGTAAAGCAAGTTTTAGTAGTCTATTCTTTTGGTGACGAACTGTCGATTTTTATTCCTGACAGGACTCCTATCCGAAGGGGCGCTGATGATATATCGCTGGCAGATATTAATATGGGCGACCCGGTAACTGTCAAATATTATAATGCTACTCCCGGCCCGCTAAAAGCAGTAAGTGTTAGCGATAATAATATGGGTAATAGATAGTTTTTAAGCCAAGAGAAAGCAGAAAGCAAGGAGGACAATGATGCCCACAACGCCTTTTATTTCCATCATTATCCCGGTAAGAAACTTTGAGCGCACCATTGAGAAGGCCTTCGGCTATCTTTTGAACGTAGATTATCCGCATGATTCCTGGGAATGGGTAATTGCCGACGGCGGCTCTACCGATAAGACCATTGAGATCATCAAGAATTGGCAGCAAAAATACCCCTTTATTAAACTGGTTGAAGTCCCCAATTGCCCATCGCCTGGTTTTGCGCGCAATAAGGCCTTGGAGGTTGTCAGGGGAGAGTTTTTATTTTTTACCGATGCAGACTGCGCCCCGGATAAAAATTGGGTGAATGAAATGTTGGGGCATTTCCTGCGTGACCCGCAAATCGCGGCAGTAGGAGGAGAAGTCTTTACTTTAAAGGTCGATCCGGATAATTTAGTGGAAGCCTGGTGCCAGCATTTTCGTTTCAATATGGTCAGCCCCCGCTACGGATTTATCCCGGAAGGGTATTATCCGGATTTTCCCAAAGAAGTACTCCCCTCTGATATCGGCGGGCATAAAGGGTATTTTTTCGGGACCTGTAATGTGGCATAC
>JALOCE010000081.1 GCA_023227925.1 Candidatus Omnitrophota bacterium | reverse complement strand
CTGGCCATAAGCAATGACTACGAATAAATCCCCTTTTATGTCTTTCAAGAATCTTATGGCCTCCGGGCTATTGACTTGTTCCGGCTGATAGACCTCAAACCCGCAATCGGAAGCAGCCTTCTTGATCTCAGTCGATTCCACAAGCAGCCCGCGGCCTTTCTTTTTATCCGGCTGTGTTACCACACAAGAAATCTTATAGCCGTTTTTAACTAAGGCCTTTAAAGGGGATACTGCAAATTTTCCGCTGCCAAAAAATACTATATTCATAATTATATGGGGTCAACATCAACTGTCACTATTATACCCGAATGCGAGAAATCTTTTAAGTATATTTTTAAGAAGGCAACTGCCTTTTTGGCGTCACTGGCAGCAACCAATATCTGCCAATAGAAATTGCCTCTTAATTTAGCAGGCTGCCCGGGGCCGACCGCAGCAATCTGGACACTTTTATTTTTAGAGTATCCTTTTAATTTCTCGAACAGTACGTAACTTGCCTCTTTTGCCTTCTCTTCGTTCTTCCCGCGTAATTTTATTAAAATCAGGTGCCGATAAGGCGGGAATTTAAGCTGTTTTCTTTGTTTTAACTCTTGTTCGTAAAAGAAATTTACGTCTTTTTTTACCAATGCCTCAAATAGATGATATTCGGGAAAGTCCGTCTGGACTAAAATTAATTTATCGGTCAACCCTAAGAGGCCGATCAATAAAGCGAAAACTTTCTCGCTGGCACGAAAATCCACCCGGTTTAAAGAATTATCGAGCGCAAGGACTCCAATGAGATCGAAATTATAATGCCCGTTTTTGATTATCGAGCTCGTCGCTACAGATATATCTGCATCCTTAGTATCCGCATCTTGTTTTGTCTCCAATTGTTGGATTTTTGCCTGCGGGAATATACGTGACAACTCGCTCTCTATCTTTTCCGTCCCTACGCCTGAAAATTTAATGTACCCTGAGTTACAGCTAGGGCAGATTTTTGGCAGCTCCATTTTAAAATTACAATAATGACAGGTTAAAATATTTTCTTTAAAGTGATAAACCAGGTTAATATTGCAACGCGGGCATCTTAAAGGCTTGCCGCAATTGTGGCATGCAGCATATGTGGCAAAACCCTTACGGTTTAAGAATAAGAGCGTTTTTCCTTTTTGAGCCAAGATAGAATACATAGAATCTGTTAAGGCCTTGGAAAAAATAAGATTTTTTCTTTTTTCACCATAAGGCAGCCGTTTGGTATCTATGATTTTCGTTTCGGGAAAATTTTTAGTCCTGGGAAGAAATAAGTATTTAATCCTGTTTTTCTTAGCCAGATAAAAACTTTCTAATGACGGGCTGGGGCTGCCTAAAATAAGCTTTGTTTTCTCTATTCCAGCGCGCATGAAAGCAATATCCCTTGCATGGTAATGCGGGGCCTGGTCTTGTTTATATACGCTGTCCTGTTCCTCGTCGATAATTATCAAGCCGAGGTCGCTTAAAGGCGCAAATATGCTTGAACGCGTACCAATGACGACCTTAACTTCGCCTCGTTTCACCTTTAGCCATTCATCCAGTTCCCTAGGCTGTTTTCTATAAAAGACTCCAGAGGGATACGGAATATTCTTATCAATAAAAGACTTGGCTTTTTGGAGAGAAGGTATATCGGGTAATAAAATTATTACGGATTGATTATTGGTGAGAGTTTCTTTTATCCGCTGGAGATATATGCCCCATCTGGCATGGCCATCCAGGTCATGGATAAGAAGGGTTTCCGGAATATATTCTTTAGGTTTATTCTTTTCGCACTCAATTCCCGGGGCCGGCCTTCCCTTTCTCAAGGCTTCAGGAAGCGCGGTCTCGATAGCCTCGCCCCAGGAACAACAATAATAATCAGATAGTTTTTTAGTAAGTAAAAGAAGGTTCCCGCTTAATAAGGGAAAATCATCTATCAACCCCAGTATATTCTTAAGCTTTTTAATATTTGTTTTGTGGCTAAGATCAGTAATATAACCGACTATCTTTCTGTTACGAAAGTCTACCCAGGCCCTCGAACCGATCTTAGCTTTTTCTGCAAAACTGGAAGGTACAATATAATCAAATGGGCCGCTAACCGCAAGCCCCACCACTATCTTTGCATATAGCACTACACAACTCCTGCGCGGCAGCCGGCTTCTTTATCTGCTTAATTTTTTCTTTTATTTCCGCTAGTGTCTCGGGATGCTCTTTGTAACCTGACACTATCGCCTGTAGTTCTCCTGTATCCTTTATTTCGCGGCCAACGCCGTAGCTTCTTAAGGCTTCGATATTCCCTGTTTCCTGCCCGGGTATGGCAGAGATAAACACAGGCACTAATTCCATCGCTAACAGTTCGGATATACTCAAACCTCCGGGCTTAGTAATGATCATATCCGATACTGCCATCAATTCATGCATATTATCCACAAAACCAAAAACTTTTACATTCTCATAATTACGTTTATTCAGCTTTTTAAATAAACTCTTATTGCCGGCACAGACAACTAAAATCTGTGTATCCTTATGTAAGAGCTCGGCGATATCCTCTATCGGCCCTATCCCTGAAGATCCGGTAACCAATAAAATCGTAAACTTCATCTGCTCTATGCCTAATTTATTGCATAGCGGCCCTAATTCATATTCTTTGGTGAATTTTTCATCTATAGGTATGCCGAATTCCCAAACCATATCCCCCCTTATCCCCTCGGCAACAAGGATCTTTTTGGTAAAGCCGGAGGCAACGACATAAATATCCGTGCCACGGTTGATCCAAAATGGATGCACCTGGAAATCGGTAACCACGGTGATCAATTTGGAATTTATTTTTTTCCTGGCTTTAAGGCGCGTAGCTATTTCAGGGGGCAGAAAATGGGTAGAGACAATATAATCCGGTTTTTCATCGATTAATGTTTTAGCGAAATGCAGGGTATTCAATCTGCCTACCAGGGATGCCAACGGCCCGGTTAAGAACCGCAGGGCCTTATTAGCAGTTATCCAGAAAGCCCAACGCCACAAGAAAGGCGCATACCTTATCAGGCAGGTGTAACCCCAACTGTAGTTAAACCTGAATAAAGCATTTGTCTGGCTCAAGATATCGATAAGCCTTACATCTACTTGTTTGTGTTTTTCTTTTAACTGATTATAAAGCGCCTGCGCTGCTTTAAAATGTCCTGCGCCAGCCGAGGCATAGACGATAAAAATCTTCATACGGTTAACTCTTTTTTAGGATAAATTTACTTGCTTCGTAGAGATTGGAAAATATAAAATCAGGTTGCGCTTCCCAGTTTTTTCTATTTTGCAGCTTTTCTTTGCCTGAAAGGACAAGGATAGACTTACACCCGGCTGCCCTGGCAGTATACACATCCGGGATAGTATCTCCGATGAAATAAGAGTTTTTTAAGTTTATAGGGTATTTATTTTTTACTTTATCGATCAACCCGGTTTTGGGCTTACGGCAGGGGCAATTCTCTTGAGGGCGATGGATGCAATAATAAACTCCGTCTATTTTACCTCCGGATATTTTAATTGCCGCCAGCATTCTTTTAGTTATAGAATCAAGCGCCTCCTGGCTGAATATCCCTTTTCCTACGCCCGCCTGGTTAGAAATTACGAATATCTTAAATTTATTTTTGTGCAGCCTGGCGATCGCTTTTTTTGAATTCGGCAAAAAACGAAATCTCTCTGGCGCCGTAACATAATTTTTATCGCCAGGGTAGGTATTTATGACACCATCACGATCAAGAAAAATAGCTCTCATTATCCTTAATCCAGGCGGTAAGCTTTCTGATGCCTTCTTTAACCGGGGTCTTGATCTCCCAATTAAGTATTTTTTTCAATTTAGCAGTATCTGTTATATATACCTTCTGATCGGATGGCCGCAAATCGGAAAAATTGACTTTTGGCTTTTTTCCGGTAAGGATTTGCAGTTCCTCGATGAATTCGATCAGAGAGATCGTATTATCCGGGCCACCGCCGATATTAAACAGGCCCCTCTTTAGATCGCTGTTTATAAACCGGTTAAACGCATCCACGAGGTCATCCGCGTAAAGCATATCGCGCACCTGTTTGCCGTTACCGTAAATGGTGATCGGTTTATTAAAAAGTGTGGCGATAATAAACCAGGCGACCCAACCCTGATCTTCAAAACCGAATTGCCGCGTGCCATAAGTACAGGACATGCGAAACACCCCGGTCTTCATCTTGTATATGTGGCTGTATTCCTGGACATATAAATCACCGACTAACTTCGATACGCCGTAAGGCGTATGGCCGGTAAGATCCGTGCACATCTCTTCAGATACGCCTGCCGTATCCTTGAAGGTATATCTTTTTTCCAGTTCCTGGAGAGGGATCTTATCGACATTTTCTCCGTAAACCTTGTTCGTGGAGCAATAAACCACGATCGTATCCTGGGATTTCTTGCGTACCGCCTCCAAAACATTAAGCGTGCCAAAAGCGTTGATGCTAAAATCCTCTTTGGGCATACGCACACTTGAAGGCACTCCGGGCTGGCCTGCGGTATGGATCAAAACATCCACCCCTTTGCCGACTGCCTTAGCAACATCTTTATCGTTACGCACATCGCCTTTAATGCGCGTAATATTTTTAAACTTCTTCAAATAATTCCAGTTGAATTCTACCGATGCCTTATCATAACCAAAGATCTTCGAGCGCATCAGGTTATCCAAAACAATGACTTTATTTTTCGGGTTCTCTAGAGCAAAAAATTCCGCGCTGTGGCTACCCACCATCCCAGCGCCGCCTGTAACTAATATCCTCATTTGTCCTTTCTCCTCCCTAAGAGTAACTCGCGATACTTTAAATAGCTGATAAATTGGTAAAGGCTTGCGTAATAGGCGACGACAAACCCCATAAAACCGTCCAGAAATCCCCTCTTCCCAATGTAAGAGCGGAAGAACCTGTCGACCGTCCTCCAGATAAAACGCTTTAAACGCATCGGTTTATTCTGGTCAAACCATTTCTGGGCCTCGCGCGTAGTTTGATTATTAAGCTTATTCAAAAAATCTTCCAAGCTCCTGTAAGAATAATGTATGATATCGGACTTCAAATGGCCGCAGGGATCATCCATAAAAGCGCGCGGATGCACGCTTACTTCTTCATAGCGGAATTTATCTTTCCGGAAGAGTTTTAGCTGGGCACTTGGATACCACCCGCTATTTTTGACCCAATAATTACCGATATAATTCCTGCGGGGGATAGTAAAACCATTTTCTTGCGGATTGCCCGCCAATACCCCTTCTATCTCTTCTTTTAATTCGGGCGTGGCTATTTCATCGGCATCTAAACTTAATACCCATAAATTCTTAGCCTGCGCATATGCCCAATTCCTGTGCTTTCCCTCTATATCCATTTTTTTAATGAAAACTCTGCCAGTATAGCGCCTGACGATCTCTAATGTCTTGTCAGTACTCTCATCGTCGACCACAATGATCTCATCTGCCCATTTTACAGAATCAAGGCATTTTGTGATACGGTCTTCTTCATTCTTTGTCAAAACAACCACAGTCAACTTATTCATAATAAAAACTCCTTAATAGACTTAACAATATAATCCATTTCATCCCGGGCAAGATCCGGATACACAGGTATTGCCAATATGTGGCTGGCGGCACTTTCCGATTCAGGAAAATCGCCTTTTTTGTAACCTAAATATTTAAAACATTTTTGTAGATGCAAAGACACAGGATAATATACCCGCGCGTCTATTCCTTTATTTTTAAGGTGTTCGATCAATTTTTTAGCGGGAGAGCCTAAACGCAACACGTACTGATGATAGATATGCGTAGAATATTCAGCTACATAAGGTGTCTTTATTTTTAAGTTTTTAAGCTGCCCGCTAAGATACCGGGCATTCTCCTGCCTTTTTTTATTCCAGGCGTCAAGATAACTCAATTTTACATTCAATACCGCAGCCTGAAGAGTATCCAAACGGCTATTATACCCCAAAACTGTATGGAAATATTGCTCTTTATTGCCCTGGTTCCTTAAAATCCTTATTTCTTCATTTATACTTTTTTTATTGGTTAAGACCATGCCTGCATCGCCAAACGCGCCAAGATTCTTACCCGGATAAAAACTTATACTGCCGCAATCCGCAATCGTCCCCGCTTTCCTGCCTCGGTATTCCGCTCCAAACGCCTGGGCAGCATCCTCAATGACTTTTAATTTATGCGTTTTAGCAAGCTTTAATATAGCGTCCATATCGGCGCATTGCCCGTAAAGATGTACCGGGACAATCGCTTTAATATTATGTTTTTTCTTTTTTTTAAGGATACTCTCAATACTCTTGGCGGAAATATTATATGTCTCGGGGTCTATATCTGCAAAAACCGGAAGAGCGCCGATGCTGGCGATTGCTCCGGCAGTAGCAAAATAAGTGAAGCTCGGGCATATTACTCCGTCGCCACATTTGATCCCCAATGCAACCAAAGCAAGTTTTATGGCATCGGTCCCATTGGCTACTCCTATCGCATATTTCACCCGGCAATACCTGGCCGCCGCATTTTCAAAATCAGCGACTTCTTTCCCTAAGACAAAATTATTATTATCGATTACTTTTTTAATGGCAGCGTCTATGTCCTGCCTTAGCGGCGCTATCTGTTTTTTTAAGTCTAATAAGGGGATCACGAATTCACCAACTTCCTTACTCCATCAAAAACCTGCTCTACTCCTATTGCCTCTAAACATTCCCTGTTTATCTGGCAAGGCTCCAGGCGAAAATCACGATAACAGGGACGGCAATCTAAATTATTCTTTAAAACAATATGCCGTGTATTGTCTTGCGGATAGGGGCCATAAACTACTTCACTGACCGGACCGAAGATAGACACTGTTTTGACTCCCAAGGCTACTGCCATATGTAACGGCCCGCCGTCGTTAGTAATAAGTATTTTTAAATTACTTATTACCGCTGCCAATTCCTCTAAGGTCGTCTTACCGACTAAATCTATTGCCTTATGCTGCATAATATTCACTATTATATCCGCGATAGCCCTCTCCGATTCATCTCCCAGGATCAATATCTTGGCTTTGAGATCTTCACATATCCTATTTGCCAATTGTGCAAACTTTATTGCCGGCCAATGTTTAAGGGAGGCATCCTTGCCCCAGCTTCCTCCTGCACCAGGGGCTATGCCGATAATCAGATCTTCGCTAGTTACTCCGTAATATTTCAGGAGGTTCTTGGCTTTTATTTTATCGGCATCGTTAACATATAAATCCAAATCAGTAGTTTTGGGCTTTATACCGATAATATTCAATAAATCCAGATAATACTCTACTACATGCTTGGAGCTATAACCGTCTAAATCTATTTTATGCGTAAGAAACCTTCCCCGCTTTTTATAATTAAAACCTACCCGTTTTCTTATGCCTAACAATTTCGCTATAAAACTATAATGGTGTTCCAGGGAAAGATCGATACAAATATCGAATCTCTCTTTCTTTATCCTGCGCAGTAAACCCAAAGACTTACAAATACCCTCAAACCTTGATCTATTATAGATCTTCTTTATGTCGCCTCGGGACAAAGAAAAAATTAAATTTATTTTCGGGTTACTTTTTAATACGCCCGCTACCCTTTCATTACACCAATAACCCAGGAAAGCATCGGGATAACTATCCTTGATTGCCCTTATAACCGGCGTCGTGAATAACACATCCCCGATCCCGAAAGGATTAATGATAAGGAACTTTTTCAAAGGTTTTAAATCTGCCCTTTTATATTCTTTTGTTTTAATATCTGGACTATCTTCTTTACTTCCTGCGCCTTATTTTTAGCACAAACCAAAAGAGCGTCACTAGTGTTGACGATGATCAGATCCTCCAATCCCAGCGTAGCCACCAGGCGATTATCCGACCAGACAAGGTTATTCTTACTCTCTAAAGAAATGCAGTTACCGACCAGTATATTGCCGTTTTTATCTTTCTTGAGGATCTCTTCTACTGCCTGCCAACTACCTATATCTTTCCAGCCATAATGAGCAGGCAATAACACCATCTTTTCGGTCTTCTCCATGATGCCATAGTCTACCGAGATATTAGGAAATTTACTCCACAACTTCTTAATAGCGCCTGCGGATCTGATTCTCTTGATTATTTCATATGTACCAGGCTGAAACTTCCTGATCTCTTCCAGCATTACCTGCGGCTTAAAGATAAAGATACCGCTATTCCAATAATATCTTTTATCCCGGATTAATTTCTTTGCTTTGAAAAGGTTGGGTTTTTCGATGTATTTATCTACTTCATAGAATATCCCCTCGTTTTGGCCTTTAGATTTAGCCCCTGCCTTAATGTAACCATATCCGGTTTCAGGCCTGGTGGGAGGAATACCCAATGTGACAATATAACCCTGCCCTGCAATATCGATCCCTTTTTTTAATAAATTTAAAAAAATACGGCTTTGCTTAACAAT
>JALOCE010000003.1 GCA_023227925.1 Candidatus Omnitrophota bacterium | reverse complement strand
ATGCGCTTTTAGATAACGGCAGGCATGGCCGTCCGGTAATGGGCGCCAGCAACAGGCCTTTGAAATCTTTATCGGATATGTTAAAAGGCAAACAAGGCCGTTTCAGGCAGAATCTTTTAGGTAAACGCGTGGATTACTCCGGCCGTTCCGTAATCGTAGTCGGCCCGGAACTGAAACTCCATGAATGCGGCTTGCCTAAACAGATGGCCCTGGAATTATTTGAACCCTTTATTATAAAGAAACTCAGAGAAAAAGGTTTTGTGCATACTATAAAAGGCGCCCGCAGAATGGTCGAACGCGGCAAGATCGAGGTTTGGGATATCCTGGACGAAGTGATCAAGGACCATCCCGTGCTTTTAAACCGCGCCCCCACATTGCACCGCTTAGGTATCCAGGCATTCCAACCATTATTGATCGAAGGTAAATCCATAAAAATCCATCCATTAGTCTGCACCGCCTTTAATGCTGACTTCGACGGAGACCAGATGGCAGTGCATGTGCCTCTCTCCTTAGAATCGCAATTAGAAGCAAAGATATTGATGCTTTCCATAAATAACGTATTTTCTCCTGCAGACGGCAGGCCTATTGTCACGCCTACGCAGGATATCGTTTTAGGGGTAAACTATCTCTCTAAAGAGAAAATCGGTGTTCTGGGAGAAGATAAAACGTTTGCCAACGCGGATGAAGCCCTCATTGCCTACGAAGATAAAGCAGTCGATTTACACGCGCGGATAAAGCTAAGAATCTATAATGTTTTTGATTTAAACGAAAAGAAGAATATTACCGGAAGACAAATTATTACCACAACAGTAGGCAGGGTTTTATTTAATCAGGTCCTGCCCGAAGAATTCGGTTTTGTGAATATTGAATTAAATAAGGCCAAGGTAGGAGACGTTGTCGCCGAGTGCTACAAACGTTTTGGCCATGCCCGGACAATACAGCTCTTAGACGATATCAAGAGATTAGGATTCGAAGCAGCTACCTGGGGAGGGGTCTCTATCAGTATAAGCGACCTGACGATCCCCAAAGAAAAAGTAGAGATCTTAAAAGGCGCCAAAGAAGAAGTAGCTAAAGTCGAAGACCAGTATCGTAAAGGTATTATTACCGATAAAGAAAGATACAACAAAGTTATCGATATCTGGACGCACACTACAGATAAAGTTTCGGAATTATTATTCAAAGGTATGGATCCCTTTAATCCTATATTTATGATGGCGGATTCAGGCGCAAGAGGCTCAAGATTACAGGTCAGGCAGTTAGCCGGAATGCGCGGATTGATGGCAAAGCCATCAGGCGAAATCATTGAAAGCCCGATTACCGCAAACTTCAGGGAAGGCTTGACAGTTTTGGAATATTTTATTTCTACTCACGGTGCACGTAAGGGGTTGGCAGATACCGCCCTAAAGACAGCAGACGCCGGATATTTAACGCGCAGGCTTGTAGACGTTGCCCAGGAAGTTATTGTCACCGAAGATGATTGCGGCACCCTTAATGGCATCGCGGTTTCAGCGATCATCGAAGGCGACGAGGTAGTAGTAAGCCTAAAAGACCGTATTGTCGGCAGGGTAACGTTGGATAATATCGTAGATATTATTACCGATGAAGTCGTCGTAGAACAGGGCTCGATAATCACCGAAGAAAAAGCGGATATTATTGAAAAATTAGGCATAGAAAAAATACGCATACGCAGTGCCCTGACATGTGAATCAGGCCGCGGTATGTGCACTAAATGCTACGGCAGAAATTTAGCCACGGGAAGGCTGATAGAATTAGGAGAAGCAGTAGGAGTAATCGCTGCGCAGAGTATCGGCGAACCCGGAACGCAGTTGACCATGAGAACGTTCCATATCGGCGGGACCGCATCAAGGATAGTAGAGCAATCTTTTACAAAATCCAAGAATAAGGGTTTTATCAAATATCACAACTTAAGGATCGCGCCTAAGAATAAAGAATATGTTGTCTTGAATAGAAACGCCTTTATCAGCATAAACGATAAACAAGGCAGGGAGCTTGAACGTTATAGCCTGCCGCAGGGCGCGTTTATTACTGTTAAAGAAGGCGAAGAGCTAAATAAGGGGATTATTTTTATCCGCTGGGACCCTTACACGATGCCTATCCTTACAGAAGTCACCGGTATCGTCAAATATGAAGACCTGAAAGAAAACGTTACGGTCAAAGAAGAATTAAACCCGGTTACTAAATTATCCGAACGCGTAGTTGTAGAACATAAGCAGGAATACCAGCCACAGATAGTCATTACCGATGAAAATAAAGAAGTCATGGGAATATATCCTATTCCTATAGGCTCACACATATTAGTCAAGGATGGGCAAAAGATATCTGCAGGCGACCTTCTGGCCAAGATTCCCCGTTTGATCGTAAAAACCAGGGATATTACCGGAGGCCTTCCGCGCGTAGCCGAATTATTCGAGGCCAGGCGCCCTAAGGACCCGGCAATTATAAGCGAAATAGAAGGTTTTGTGGAATTTGGAGAGACCAAAAAGAACCAGAGAGTGATTGTTGTAAAATCTCCTACGGGCATGTCGAGAGAATATGTCATTCCTCACGGCAAACATCCCAATGTCTATAAAGGCGATAAAGTTAACGCGGGCCAACAGTTGACAGACGGGCCTGTAGTATTGCAGGATATCTTAAGGGTATGCGGAGATAAAGTTTTACAGGAATACCTGGTTAATGAAGTGCAGGAAGTCTACAGGCTCCAGGGAGTGCGCATAAACGATAAACATATCGAGTTGATAATCAGGCAGATGTTAAAGAAAGTAAAGATTGAGGATCCGGGCGATACGGATTTCTTAGCCACTCAACAGGTGGATAAATGGGTATTCCAAAAAGAAAATAGCCGCGTAATAAAAAAAGGCGGCAAGGCGGCACAAGCGACACCCCTATTACTGGGTATAACCAAAGCGTCTTTAACCACAGAAAGTTTTATTTCGGCAGCGAGTTTCCAGGAGACAACGCGTGTCCTTACTGAAGCAGCTGCTTCGGGAAAACACGATGAGTTATTCGGTTTAAAAGAAAACGTGATTGTCGGGCATTTAATCCCTGCAGGTACGGGTTTCCGTAATCACCGCGAAATAGAGATCATCAAAGCAGCCAGTAAATCAGAAGAAAAAGCAGCAGAGAAGGAAGAGGGTAAATAATGCCAACTATTAGACAGTTGATTAGATTAGGCAGGATCGCAAAAAAGAAGAAAACGAAATCACCGGCTTTAAAGGCGTGCCCTCAGAGAAGAGGCGTATGCCTTCAGGTACGTACTATGACGCCTAAAAAACCTAATTCCGCTTTAAGAAAAATTGCCAGGGTAAGGCTTACCACAGGCATAGAAGTCACGGCTTATATTCCGGGCGAAGGGCATAATTTACAGGAACACTCTATAGTTTTGGTCAGGGGCGGCCGCGTGAAAGATTTACCCGGCGTTAGGTATCATATCGTTAGAGGGACTCTTGATGCCGCAGGAGTAAATCAAAGAAGAAAATCCCGCTCTAAATACGGGGCAAAAAGGCCGAAACAATAAAACGAGGAGCAACTACAAAGAATGAGAAGAAGAAAAGCGCAAGAAAAAGAGATTCTGCCGGATCCAAAATTTAACAGCAACGTCGTAGCAAAATTTATCAATATGGTCATGCTCGAAGGCAAAAAATCCATTGCCGAGAAGATCGTCTACGGCGCATTTGAAATAATAAAACAGCAGACTAACGAAGTGGATGTTTTAAAAGTTTTTCATAAGGCGATCGATAATGCCCGTCCGCGCCTGGAAGTAAAACCGCGGCGCGTGGGTGGCGCAACTTATCAAGTCCCTATCGAGGTAAGGCAGGATAGAGGGACTTCGATTGCCCTGCGTTGGATAAGGGATTTTGCCAAGAATAAAAAAGGTAAAACCATGGAAGTAAAACTTGCCGAAGAGATCATCGCGGCCTTTAAAGGCGAAGGTTCTTGTATCAAAAAAAGAGACGATGTGCATAAAATGGCTGAAGCGAATAAGGCCTTTGCGCATTTTAGATGGTAAAATAATGAGAAAAATTGCTTTAGAAAAAATAAGGAATATCGGGGTCATTGCTCATATAGATGCGGGCAAAACTACTACTACCGAACGCGTACTTTACTTTACGGGAAAAACCTATAAGATCGGCCAGGTAGATGAAGGCACTGCAACTATGGATTGGATGATCCAGGAGCAGGAAAGAGGTATTACCATAACCGCAGCCTGCACTACCTGCAAATGGCGCGATATCAATATTAATATTATTGATACTCCCGGCCACGTCGATTTTACGATCGAAGTTGAAAGATCGTTAAAGGTCCTGGACGGGGCAGTCGTAGTTTTTTGCGGCGTCGGCGGAGTCGAGCCCCAATCAGAAACAGTCTGGCGCCAGGCAGACCGTTATAATGTCCCCAGGATCGCTTTTGTGAATAAATTAGACAGGACAGGAAGCAATTTTCTCGATACTATAGACCAGATGCATAAAAAATTAGGCGCAAACGCAGCCGCCGTGCAAATTCCTTACTATCAGAATGAAGTTCTTAGCGGAATGATAGACCTGATCGGAAAAAAATTAATAATCTATAAAGACGAGCTTGGTAATGAAATGGAGACTAAGGAAGTGCCTGCTGAATTGCTAAGCGAGGTCAATAAACAGCACGATATATTATTAGAGAAGATCGCGGAAGCGGATGAACTGATGATGGATGCTTTTGTGCACGGCAAAAAGACGGATGAAGCCCAGATAAAAGAAGCTATCCGCAGAAGCGTAATAGCCAATAAATTTGTCCCGGTTTTATGCGGATCATCTTTCAGAAATAAGGGGATACAATTACTTTTGGATGCTGTATGCGACTATCTGCCTTCGCCTGCGGATCTGCCTCCGATAAAAGGTACTAACCCCGATACCGAAGAATTCGAAGAGATCATAGCTTCAGATAAAGCGCCTTTCTGCGCCTTGTGTTTCAAGGTTGCTACAGACCCGTATGTGGGAAAAATAAATTATATCAGAGTCTATTCAGGTTCAATAAGTTCAGGTGAGTATATCTATAATGCCTCCAAGAGGAACAGGGAACGCCTGACAAAATTAGTAAGAATGCATGCTAACCGCCAGGAGATCATCGAGAAAGTGCACACAGGCGACATAGTCGGAGCAGTGGGCTTAAAAGAAACAAGGACAGGAGATACCTTGTGCACAGAAAAGAATCCCATCCTTGTTGAGGCCATGCGTTTCCCTGAGCCGGTAATCCAGCAGGCCATTGAGCCAAAGACTAAACAAGACCAGGAAAGAATGGGTATGGCCCTGCATAAATTAGCCGAAGAAGACCCGTCTTTCCGCATCACTTATAATCATGAAACCGGCGAGAATATTATTTCAGGAATGGGCCAGCTGCATCTGGAGATCATCATCGACAGGATCATGCGGGAATTCAATGTCGAGGCGCAGGTCGGCGCACCGCAAGTTGCTTATCGCGAAACCATTACTAAAAAAATTGTTTCTACGGGAAAATTCATACAGCAATCAGGGGGCCATGGCCAGTATGGCCACGTGGTCGTAGAAATGGAACCCCAGGAGATGCCTGGTACGGGTGTTACTTTTGAAGAAAAAATCAAGAGTGGCGCTATACCGCGTGAATTTATTCCTTCTGTAAAACAGGGTATCTTTGACGCTGCCAAAAGCGGCGCTCTATCGGGCTATCCGGTAACCGACGTAAAGATCACTCTTATCGACGGTTCATTTCATGATGTGGATTCTTCAGAAATGGCTTTTAAAATGGCGGCAGCAATTGCTTTTAGCGACGGCCTGAAGAAAGCAAACCCCATACTCTTAGAGCCGATTATGGATATGGAAGTCGTAGCTCCCGAAGAGTATATGGGCACAGTGATTGGAGACATGAATTCCCGTCGGGCGAAAATAGTCTCGATCAATCCGCGCGCAAATGTACGCGCTATCAGGGCATACGTGCCTCTGGCTGAAATATTTAATTACGCAACTGTATTAAGATCCTTGACACAAGGCCGCGCATCCTATACAATGGAGCCTTCGTTTTACGCCGAAGTGCCTTCACATATAGCAGAAAGAATTATTTCGGGTTTGGCTTCTTCGGGTGCAAGGAAAAGTTTTTAAACTTTAATAAGGAGGTAAGAAATGGCTAAAGAAAAATTTGTAAGGAATAAACCGCATGTAAACATCGGGACCATCGGCCACATCGATCATGGTAAAACAACTTTGACTGCTGCGATCACGCATGTATTATCTAAATTAGGAAAGGCCCAGGCAAGGGAATATTCTGATATCGCAAAAGGCGGCACTGTAAGAGACGAGACTAAGGTAGTTACGATTTCCGTTGCTCACGTCGAATATGAATCCGATGCCCGTCATTACGCGCATATCGACTGCCCGGGACATGCTGATTATATCAAAAACATGATCACCGGCGCGGCACAGATGGACGGCGCAATATTGGTAGTTTCCGCTGCAGACGGCCCTATGCCTCAGACAAGAGAGCATATACTTTTAGCAAGGCAGGTCAACGTTCCGGCAATGGTAGTATTTTTGAATAAAGTTGATACCGTTTCCGATAAAGAACTTATTGACCTGGTAGAAATGGAAGTAAGAGACCTATTGACCAAATATGGTTACCCGGGAGATAAAACCCCTATTATCAAGGGTAGCGCTCTTAAGGCAATGCAAGCTGCGGGAGATCCAAATAGCCCTGATTGCAAACCGATCCTGGATTTAATCAAGGCTTGTGATGATTTTATACCTTTACCGGTGAGAGACCTGGATAAACCTTTACTTATGGCAGTCGAAGATGTTTTCAGTATTGAAGGTAGAGGAACCGTAGGTACAGGCAGGATCGAACGCGGTAAAGTAAAACTTAACGATGAAGTAGAGCTGGTAGGTTTAAGGCCAGAGGTAAAGAAGACAGTAGTCACCGGCATCGAAATGTTCAGGAAGCTCTTAGATGAAGGGCAGGCCGGAGATAATGTAGGTTTATTGTTACGCGGCGTGGATAAAGATGCGATAGAGCGCGGCATGGTTATCGCTGCACCCAAATCGATCACCCCGCACACAAAATTCAAAGCCCAGATATACGTCCTGACCAAAGAAGAAGGCGGAAGGCATACACCATTCTTTAAAGGTTACAGGCCGCAGTTCTATTTTCGTACCACCGACGTTACCGGAAGCGTAACGCTTCCTGAAGGCGTAGAAATGGTTATGCCCGGCGACAACGTGAATGCAGCAGTTGAATTAATTACTCCTATTGCCATGGAAAAAGAATCACGCTTTGCTATACGCGAAGGCGGGCACACCGTAGGCGCAGGGGTAGTAACCGAGATCATTGCTTAAGAAAAGTAGCTAAATATGCAAAAGATAAGGATAAAATTAAAAGCGTACGACCACCGTTTGCTTGATCAAGCAGTGGAGGAGATCGTAGAAACAGTAAAACGTACCGGCGCAAACATATCCGGGCCGGTACCGCTGCCTACGAAAAGGGAGATCTATACTGTCCTGCGCTCCCCGGTTATCGATAAGAAATCTCGCGAGCAGTTCGAGTTTTCTACACACAAAAGGCTTATCGATATATACGATCCGACATCCAAGACGATTGACGCTTTAAGAAAACTAAATCTACCCGCAGGCGTAGACGTAGAGATCAAATAATAACCATGGCAACAGCAATATTAGGAAAAAAAATTGGCATGACCCAGGTTTTTACCGATGACGGTACACTCGTTGGTGTCACGGCTATTGAAGCGGGCCCTTGTCCGATACTGGCAGTAAAGGAAAAATCCCTTCAATTAGGTTTTGACACCGCCAAAGAAAACCGCCTTAAAAAACCGGTATCAGGCTATTTTAAGAAAATAAACATACCTCCGCAGAAATTGATCAAAGAGGTCCTAAAGGACCCTAAGAATGAATACAAGGTCGGCGAAGCTGTAAAGGTGGATTTGTTTAAAGCCGGCGACTTCGTAGATGTGACAGGGACTTCCTTAGGAAAAGGATTCCAGGGTGGTATGAAACGCTGGCATTGGCATGGCGGCCCACAAACACATGGTTCGACGTCCCATCGCCGCATCGGTTCTATCGGTTCTACTACGACGCCGGGCAGGGTCTGGAAAGGCCATCACTTACCCGGGCATATGGGAAACCAACAGGCTACGGTACAGAATTTAAAAGTAGTAAAAGTCGACCTAGAGAACAATCTTCTATTGCTCAAAGGCGCGGTACCGGGCCACAAAAACGGCTATTTGCTCATTAGCAAAGCAAAGAAAAAAGTCTTCAAGGGCGAGGCTAAAAAAGCCGAGGCCAAAAAAACCGAAACCAAGGCTAAGAAATATGCTCTAAAATTATGGAAGCAATCACCTTACCTATATATAACACAGAAGGAAAAGAGATCGAGTCGGTAAAGCTCAATACGAAACTATTTGACGGCACGATAAATACCGCTGCTTTATACCAGGCAATCAATGCCTATCGCGCTAATCAAAGAAAAGGCCTTGCGTCAACCAAGACAAGAGGAGAAGTTGCCGGTGGCGGACGCAAACCCTGGAAGCAAAAAGGGACCGGGCGGGCGCGCGTTGGTTCTACCCGTTCTCCTTTGTGGCGCCATGGAGGCGTTATCTTCGGGCCGCATCCGAGAGATTTCTCTTTTAAATTACCGAAAAAAATAAAGACACTGGCATTGAAAACAAGCCTGAATATCAAAGTCAAAGAAAATAATTTTCTGATACTGGATGAATTCAAACTCGGCGCTCCCAAGGTAAAAGATGCGGTAAAGATATTCTCCAGCTTAAAGGTATTACCTGAAAAGAATAAAAAGAATCACAATGTACTTTTACTTTTGGATAAAATAGACGATAATCTGAAACTGGCTTTGCGTAATATCGGTTTTCTTACTACTAATTTAACTAAAGATACGCATGCTTACGAAATAATGAAGGCGCATAAATTGATCGTTAACAAAAAAGGCCTCGAAGAATTAACAAAAAGGCTTAAATAAATGAAGAATTCGCACGATATAATCAAGGCATTACTAAGAACGGAAAAATCTACTGCGTATGAACCGCAAAGAAAATACCTCTTTCTGGTAGATAAGGCCAGCAATAAGATCCAGATAAAACGCGCGGTAGAAGAGATCTATAAAACAAAGGTTACGGATGTAAATACTCTTATTTCCGCCGGAAAAAAGAGGAGAGTAAGGTACCAATTAGGAAGAACGCCGGATACTAAAAAGGCCTTAGTCACGCTTAAAGAAGGCCAAAAACTGGAAACAGTATAATTATTTAAAGACATGGGTATAAAAAAATTCAAACCGACAACACCTTCGAGGCGCTGGATAATCGGCCCGGATTTTGCTGAGATCACCAAGAGTTATCCGGAAAAATCCCTGATCCTGCCCCTTAAAAAAATGGGAGGCAGGAATTCTTACGGCCGCATTACGGTAAGGCATCGCGGCGGCGGCCATAAAAGGATGCTGCGCATCATCGATTCTAAAAGGGATATACTTGATGTAGCTGCTAAGGTAATTGCGATTGAGTATGATCCTAACCGTTCCGCAAGGATAGCGCTTTTAGAATACCCTAATAAGGAAAAAAGGTATATTTTGGCGCCGCTGGGTTTAAAAGTAGGCGATGAAATAATATCGTCTAACCAGAAAGAAACCGAAATCAAAACCGGAAATTGTATGCCTTTAAGGCATATTCCACAGGGCACGCTGATACACAATGTAGAATTATTTAAAGGTAAGGGCGGCCAGATCGTAAAGAGCGCCGGGACCTCTGCGCAGATCATGGCTAAAGAAAATGAATTTGCGCATATCCGCCTTCCTTCCGGAGAAGTAAGGCTCATAAATTTAGATTGTCGTGCCACCATAGGCCAGGTCAGCAATATTGAGCATGAAGCGATCACTCTAGGTAAAGCAGGCAGGACCCGCTGGCTGGGGATCAAGCCGACTGTAAGAGGATTAGCCATGAACCCCGTTGATCATCCTCACGGCGGCGGAGAAGGAAAATCCGGACAGGGTAATCCGCATCCTGTAACACCATGGGGCAAACCTACAAAAGGTTATAAGACCAGAAAAAAGGTAAGGTATTCAAATAAATTTATTCTTAAAAGAAGGAAGTAGACTATGCCGCGTTCACTAAAAAAAGGTCCATTTGTCGAAGAAAGATTGATGAGGAAAGTCGAAAGGGCAAAGCGCTCCGGTGTCCGCCTGGCTATAAAAACCTGGTCAAGGCGTTCTACCATTATCCCTGATTTCGTAGGAATTACCTTCGGGGTCTACGATGGAAGGAAACATATGCCGGTCTTTGTAACCGAAAATATGGTCGGCCATAAACTAGGCGAATTTGCTCCTTCGCGGATCTTCAGAAAACACGGCGGTGTAAAAGCCAAGAAAGCCGTAGAAAAGACATAACATGATAGCAAAAGCAGAAGGAAAATTTTTAAGGATTTCGCCGACAAAGGTAAGGCAGGTAATGGATATAATCCGTCAAAAAGACGCGGATGTCGCAGTTTCTATTCTTACCAACTTAAATAAGCGGCCCAAAGAATATATGATCAAGATATTGAAGTCCGCGATTGCAAACGCAAAGACAAAGGGATTTAATCCTGAACAATTATACGTGTCTAAGATAATCTGCAATGTCGGCCCGTCTTGGAAAAGGTTTAAAGCAGCTGCATTCGGCAGGGCGGCATCTATCAAAAAAAGAACTTCGCATATTAGAATAGAGTTAGACTTAAAGTCTGGAGAATAAAGCATGGGACAAAAAGTTCACCCTTTTGTATTAAGAGTCGGTTTTATCAGGACATGGCATAGCAGATGGTTTGCCAAGGCAAAGGACTTTCCTCGCTTCATCGAAGAAGATTATAATATCAGAAAGATAATCAAAAAAAGGTTCAAACAGGCAGCTATTTCCAAGGTCATCATAGAGAGGCTGACTGAAAAAACAAAAGTAAGGATCCTGTCTGCCCGGCCCGGGATAATTATCGGCCGCCATGGCGCGGATATCGAGCGCTTACGCGAAGATTTAAACAGCATGTTAAAAAAAGAAGTTTCTATCGACGTGGAAGAAGTAAAAAATCCGGGCCTGGATGCACAGCTTGTGGCTGAAAACGTATCTTTACAGATAGAAAAGAGGGTTGCTTTCCGTAGGGCGGTAAAACGCGCCATCGAACAATCGATGTCTGCGGGAGCAAAAGGTGTAAAAATATGCTGCGCAGGAAGGCTTAATGGCGCTGAAATGTCGCGCACGGAAACCTATAAACAGGGAAAAATCCCTCTTTCCACGTTTCGCGCGGATATAGATTACGGTTTTGCTGAAAGTCTGACCACCTATGGCCTTATCGGAGTCAAGGTATGGCTTTACAGGGGGGATATATTAGGCGGGGCTACAGTTGGAAAACAGGATATTCCTGCCGAAGAAACAGCGGAAAAACAAGTAAAGGGGTAATTTTCTTATGGTAATGATGCCCAAAAGAGTAAAATACCGCAAGCTTCAAAAAGGGAACAGGCGCGGAGTCGCCACTACCGGAAGCACTCTTGCCTTTGGCGAGTTCGGATTAAAGGTCCTGGAAAACGGATGGATAAAGAATACCCAGATCGAAGCCGTGCGCGTCATTTTAGCCCGCCAGTTGCATAAAGGCGGTAAACTTTGGATCAGGATCTTTCCCGATAAATCTATCACTAAAAAACCTGCGGAAGTGCGCATGGGAAAAGGCAAGGGAGAGCTTGATCATTGGGTATGTGTAGTAAAAAGAGGGCGCGTGTTATTCGAGTTAGGTGGCGTACAGGAAGAATTCGCGCGGCAATGTTTCAGGGCAGCTGCTTATAAATTACCCATGAGGACAAAATTCATCACCAGGACGCAAAAATAAAATGAAAACAAAAGAATTACGCAATTTATCTAAAGAAGAATTACTGCAGAAAGAAAGAACCCTAAAAGAAGAACTATTTAAGCTTAATATGCAGCGTTATGGCGCAAGGGTAGAAAAACCGCATATGTTTTCCCTGGTCAAGAGGGATATCGCACGCATAAAAACTATTCTTAATGAAAAGAAAGAGAAATTAAATGGGTAAGAGAAAAGAATTTACCGGCATAGTCATAAGCAATAAGATGCAAAAGACCGTAATCGTTAAGACTACGCGTTTAAGCAAAGATCAGAAATACCACAGGATCTTAAAACAGTATAATAAATTTAAAGCGCATGATGAAAAAGGCATCGCTAAAATGGGGGATACTGTCCTGATAGAAGAGACAAGGCCTTTATCCAAAGATAAGCGTTTTAGAGTGGTCAAAGTAGTCAAGCAGGCTATCCTGCCGCACGTAGAAATAAAAGAGGAAATAACAACATGATCCAATTACGCACTATCCTGGATGTAGCTGATAATACCGGCGCTAAACGTGCTTCTTTTATCGCTGTTTTTGGCAAAAAGAATTGCGATTGCGCCGAACTCGGCGATATCATAAATGTAAATGTGAAAGAATCCTCCCCTGGCGCAACCGTTAAAAAGGGGGAAGTTGCCAAGGCCGTGATCGTAAGGACCAAGGAACCGATAAGGCGGCCGGATGGTTCGGTATTAAGGTTTGACCGCAATGCGATCGTATTTATCGATCCGCAGCTTAATCCCCGCGGCACACGCGTCTTTGGGCCGGTGGCCCGCGAATTAAGGGATAAAAAATTTGCCAAGATCGTTTCTTTAGCTCCCGAGGTAATCTAATGTTGAAAATAAAAAAAGGCGATATGATACAAGTCACAAAAGGCAAGGACGCGGGTAAAAAAGGCAAGGTATTAGAAATCTTCACTGCCAAAAATAAAGCCTTAGTCCAAGGGGTAAATTTAGTCAAAAAACACAAACGCCAGACCCGCCAGGACCAGCAAGGCGGAATTATATCAATGGAAGCGCCTATCAGTACCGCAAACCTTATGCTTTTTTGCAGCCATTGCAGCCGGCCTGCGAGAGTCGGGTTTAAATTAGAGAAAGATAAGGCGAAAACAAGATTTTGTAAAGCATGTAAAGAGGTAATCTGATATGGTCCCCCGATTATTAGATAAATACAGGAACGAGATCACTCAAAAAATGATGCAGGAATTCAATATAAAGAATAAGTATGCTATCCCGCGCCTGGAAAAAATAGTAGTAAATATGGGCGTGGGCGAGGCCCTGCAAGACGTGAAGATCCTGGATAAGGCAATGGAAGAATTAGGCGTAATCACAGGGCAGAAACCGATTTTAAGACGGGCTAAAAAAGCGATTTCGAACTTCAAGGTCAGGCAAGGGCATCCGGTAGGCTGTAAAGTGACCTTGAGAAGGGCGATGATGTATGAGTTTCTGGACAGGCTGGTAAATATCGCGCTACCGCGTATCCGCGACTTCAGGGGCGTGCCGCTTGATTCTTTTGACAGGGGAGGAAACTACACTCTCGGCATAACCGACCAGGTCATCTTCCCGGAGATCGAATACGATAAGATAAGCCGCTCGCAAGGCATGGACATAACTTTTGTCATTAAAAATTCTAAATCCACAAAACAATCACAGGAATTATTAAAAGCATTCGGTATCCCGTTTGAAAGTACAGGTTAGATATGGCTAAAAATTCACAAATAGCAAGATGGAAAAGAAAACCAAAATTTTCTACGCGTAAATACAACCGCTGCAGCCTCTGCGGCAGGTCAGGTGGGTATCTGCGTAGATTTAGACTCTGCCGAATTTGTTTCAGGGAATTAGCCTGGCAAGGCCTGATCCCGGGAATCAAAAAGGCGAGTTGGTAGCATAAAACACAAAATTAAAAGAGGGGAAAATGTCCAGAACTGATACGATCGCTGACGCGCTTACGGTTATGCGCAATGCCATAATGGCAAAAAAAGAAAATGTAGATATGCCCGCTTCAAAGACGCTAAAGTCCATTATGGAAATACTGAAAAAAGAAAATTATATCGATAACTTCAAAATAATAGAAAATAAAAATCAGGAGATACTCAGGGTCTACTTAAAATATCTCTATGGTAAACCCGCAATACGCAGCCTTAAACGCATATCCAAATCAAGCCTGCGCGTATATGTAAAACACGGCAAGATCCCTTCTGTCTTAAGAGGCAGAGGATTAGCTATTATTTCAACCTCCAAGGGTATCCTTACGGATAAAGAAGTCAAAGCATTGGGTGTCGGCGGAGAAGTCATCGCTTATATTTGGTGAGGAAAAAAATATGTCTAGAATCGGTATAAAACCTGTTTTAATACCAAAAGACGCAAAAATAGAAGTCAAGGACGGCCTGATCCTTATAGAGGGGCCTAAAGGTAAATTATCTCAACGGCTATCTGACCGGATAAAGATCGAAATAAAAGATAACCAGGTCTTTGTGAAACGGGTAGTCGATACAAAAATGGATAGGGCCTTCCATGGCCTTACCCGCGCCTTAATCGCAAACATGTTAAAAGGCGTTACCGAAGGATACACAAAAGAATTAGAAATACAGGGCGTAGGATTCCGCGCCCAGGTCCAGGGCAACAATTTAAATATGCAGTTGGGTTTCTCTCATCCGGTGAATATCACGATCCCGGAAGACATTAAGATAGAGACGCCGAAACAGACGCAAATAATAATCAGGGGTATCAATAAGGAAAGCGTAGGAGAAATAGCCGCAGAAATACGCGCTGTCTACCCGCCTGAACCCTATAAAGGAAAAGGTATCCGTTACTCAGGCGAATATATAAAGAAAAAGGTAGGAAAGGCGCAGGCAACGGCTGCTAAATAAATATGAAAAATAAAAAAGAATTATCAAGATCAAAAAGGCATCGCCGCATTAAAATGAGGATGCTCGGTACAGAAACAGCTCCCCGCCTGGTAATCCACAGGAGCTTAAAAAACCTTTTTGCGCAAGTTACCGACGATACCCGGGATAAAACACTTTTTTCTCTTTCAACGCTCGATAAAGAGATAAAACAAAAATTTCCTTCGGGCGGAAATATAAAATCTGCCGAATTCTTCGGTGAAGTTTTTGCCAGAAAGAGCAAAGAAAAAGGAATCACAAAAATAGTCTTTGACCGTGCCGGTTATTTATACCACGGCAGGGTAAAGGCATTTGCGGATGCCTTAAGAAAGGGCGGACTGGAGTTCTAAATATGCGTGAGCGCGAGTTAAAAATTCAACAACATCCGGAACTAATAGAAAAAATTATTTCTATCAACCGTGTAACAAAAGTAACCAAGGGTGGAAAGAAGCTCCATTTTAGCGCCCTTGTTGTTGTGGGGGATACTAAGGGAAGAGTAGGATTTGCTTTAGATAAAGCTAACGAAGTTGCGGATGCTATCCGTAAATCCCTGACCAGGGCAAAGAAAGAACTCTTTAAAGTCCCCTTGGAAGGCTCAACCATTCCTCACGAAGTAATCGGACATTATGGAGCGGCAAAAGTTATGCTTAAGCCGGCTTCCGAAGGAACAGGCGTAATCGCCGCAGGGCCTGTAAGGGCAATATGCGAAGCTGCCGGCATAAAAGATATATTGACTAAATGTCTAAAATCTAATAATCCTATCAATGTAATCAAAGCGACCATCGAAGGATTAAAAAGCTTAAAGGTAATTGAAAATGAGAAAGAAAATAACCAAAAGTAAAAAGGCCCCGGAAATAAAGCTAGGTATGCATAATTTAAAAGTACCTCGGGGTGCCCATAAACCAAAGAAACTCTTAGGCCGGGGCTCCGGTTCAGGCCATGGTAAAACCTCCACCCGAGGCAGTAAAGGCCAGACATCGCGCGCGGGAAGGCATTTCTATCTGGGGTTTGAAGGCGGACAGTCTCCTTTAATCCGTAAAATGCCCAAAAGAGGCTTCACTAATATCTTCAGAAAAGAATACCAGATCGTAAATTTAGGGGATTTAAAACGCATAAAAGAAACCACTATCAATCCTGAAACCTTAAAGAAAAGCGGCTTGATACAAAATAAAGAAAAACCGGTAAAAGTACTGGCGGATGGAGAGATCAAAACCCCGATCACTCTCCAAGTCCATGCCATCTCCAAAAAGGCCGTTGATAAAATTAAAAATTCAGGCGGAAAAGTAGAAATCATTAATGTTTAGTGCCCTTGCTAATTCATTCAAAATCCCGGATCTAAAAAGGCGGCTGCTTATAACGGCATTCCTTATTGCTATTTACCGCGTTGGCTGCTATGTGCCTACGCCGGGGATCAACGGAGCTGCGTTAGCCGAATTTTTTAACCGCATTGCCAAGACGCAAGGCGGGACGTTATTTGGCATAATCAATATGTTTTCCGGTGGCGCAATGGAACGTTTGACCATCTTCGCCCTCGGTATCATGCCTTATATTTCGGCTTCTATTATCCTGCAGCTTTTGACCGCGGTCGTCCCGGCCCTGGAAAAATTAGCCAAAGAGGGCAAAGCCGGTTATCAAAAAATAAACCAGTATACACGTTACAGCACCGTATTTCTTTCCATTATCCAATCTTATTTTATTGCTTTATGGTTAGAGGATCCGGCTCGTTTTGAAGGTTTGAGAATAGTCTTGCAGCCGGGATGGGGTTTTAGGATCCTTACCGTGCTTACTTTGACTACCGGCACGATATTTATCATGTGGCTGGGAGAGCAGATACAGGAGAGGGGTATCGGTAACGGGATATCCCTGGTCATTACTGCCGGTATTATTTCAAGGATCCCGACGGCAATTCATCAGTTATTTGTCCTGATCTCGCCTTTTTCTCCTTCGCGCCGCCAGATACAGCCTTTTACATTACTTATTATGGCAGCGCTCTTGATAGGTGTAGTATTTGCGGTGATCATGATTACGCAAGGGCAAAGAAAGATCCCTGTCCAATACGCCCGCCGCGTTGTAGGAAGAAAGATCTTTGGGGGGCAAAGCACTTACATACCCTTAAAAGTAGATACGTCAGGGGTCATCGCCATTATCTTTGCGCAATCCATAATTTTATTCCCGGCGACATTGGCATCATTTATTCCTAACCCCGGTTTCCAAAGATTAGCCCAGGGGTTGATCCGCGGGCATTTACTTTATACCTTTATATATGCGTTACTCATAATATTCTTTTGTTATTTTTATACCGCGATCGTATTTAATCCGCACGACCTATCTGAAAATATGAAAAAATACGGCGGTTTTATCCCCGGTATCCGTCCGGGTAACACTACATCGGAATTCCTGGACCATGTAATGACAAGGATCACCCTGGCAGGGGCGGTATTCGTCGCCTTCATCGCCATATTCCCTGATTTTATTATGGCGTGGCTTAAAGTCCCTTACCTGGTAGCTTCTTTCTTCGGCGGTACAGGTGTACTGATCATAGTAGGCGTTATGCTGGATACCATAAAACAGGTAGAATCCCATCTTCTAATGCACCATTACGAAGGATTTATCAAGGGTGGCCACATCAGGGGAAGAAGATAATATGAAGATCGTATTGCTAGGGCCTCCCGGAGCAGGTAAAGGCACACAGGCAAAACAACTGGCACTTAAATTAAAATTGCCGCATATATCCACAGGTGACCTGTTACGAAAGAATGTCGCAGAAGGCAGCTCCCTGGGAAAAGAAGCCAGCAGCTTCATGAATAAGGGCGCTCTTGTACCCGATAATTTAGTCAACCAGATGTTGGCTTTGAGGCTCAAAGATCCGGATGTAAAAAAAGGTTTTATACTGGATGGTTATCCGCGCAATATCCAACAGGCAGAAGAGCTGGATAACATCCTTAAAAAGTTAGATTTAGGCATAGACGCGGTAGTTTATCTGGATACCAGCGACAAGGTCATTATACAGCGCCTTTCCGGAAGATTAGTCTGTAAAACTTGCGGTGCGAATTTTCATACTACGAACATGCCTCCTAAAGTTAAAGGCATCTGCGATAATTGCAACGGCGAACTTTATCAAAGGATCGACGATAAAGAAGAGACCGTCAAAAAACGCATCGAAGTTTACAAAAAAGAGGTTTCTTCCCTGATAGATTATTATGCGGCAAAACAAAAATTGCACCGTTTAGACGCAGACCTGGATGCGACAGTCGTGCTCAACAAGATCATTGAACTCAGCGCTGCACACAATGATTCCCTTAAAGTCTGAAAAAGATTTAGAGATGATGAGAAAATCCGGTAAAATTTTAGCGAGGACAATGCGTAAACTTCAGGAGTCCATAAAACCCGGGGTTTCTACTTTAGAGATAGATTCCCTGGCAGAAGACTTGATATCCAAAGAAAACGCAACCCCTGCTTTTAAAGGTTACAAAGGTTTCCCGGCAAGCGTATGCACTTCGATAAACGAAGAGATCGTCCACGGCATACCTAGCGACAGGAAACTTCTGGAAGGCGATATGATAAGTTTAGATCTAGGCGTAAATTACCAAGGTTATTATTCCGACGCAGCAATAACTTTAGGCATAGGCAAAATGAAACCCGGGGCAAAAAAAATGATCGAGGCGGCTAAAAAAGCGCTTGCGCTGGGCATCAAAGAGGCTCGCGTAAACAATTACCTCTCGGATATATCATACGCTATACAGAATTACGTAGAAAAACAGGGATTCTCTGTGGTAAGGCAATTCGTAGGCCATGGTATAGGCCGTCAATTACACGAAGAGCCGGAAATACCTAATTTCGGCAGGCCGCATCAGGGCCCGGTATTAAAAAACGGGATGGTGCTGGCTATCGAACCTATGGTAAACATGGGCACTTGGGAAACAGAGATACTTGATAATGGCTGGACAGCTGTTACTAAAGACAGGCTGGTTTCTGCGCATTTCGAACATACAGTGGCGATCACCGAAAAGGGGCCGGAAATACTGACGAATTAAATATGCCTAAAGAAGAATTAATCGAGACTGAAGGCAAGATCATAGAAACGCTACCGAATGCAATGTTTAGAGTCGAGCTTGAGAATGGGCACGTAGTACTGGCGCATGTTTCCGGGAAGATGCGGATGAATTTTATAAGGATACTTCCCGGCGATAAAGTAAAATTGGAATTGTCCCCTTATGATCTCACACGGGGAAGAATCACATTCAGGGTAAAATAAAATGAAAGTAAAAGCATCGGTTAAAAGGATCTGCGATAGGTGCAAGATCATCAAGAGAAGGGGCGTTGTGCGGGTAATTTGCTCCAACCCAAAACATAAACAGAGACAAGGTTAATCTTTTTAAACGCAAAATAATAAGGGGGTAGATTAAATTGCCAAGAATCCTGGGTGTAGACATACCAAAAGAAAAAAGAATAGATATAGCCTTAACATACCTGTATGGTGTAGGCAGGCATTTATCTGGCATAATCCTGAAAGAAGCAGGGATCGATCCTAGTAAGCGGGCCAAGGATTTGACAGAAGCAGATGTTTCGCACCTGACTATCATCATGCAAAAAATTGGCTATAAAATAGAAGGCGACCTGCGCCGGGACGTTTCTCAAAACATCAAAAGACTAGTAGATATCGGCTCTTGGCGGGGCATGCGCCATAAAAAAGGGTTACCTGTAAGAGGGCAACGCACGCGCACAAACGCAAGGACCCGTAAAGGCCCCCGCAGGGGAGGCGGCATGGTAATTGTCAAGAAGGCAGAAGAGAAAAAAGCTGCGCCAGCTGCCAAGCCTAAATCCTAAAGGAGAATAATTAATGGCTACAAAAGATAAAGCAAAAAAGAAAAAGATCGCCAAGGGTATAACCACAGGCATAGCACATATCCAGGCAAGTTTTAATAATACTATAATAACTATTACCGACAAACAAGGCAATGTCCTGGTCTGGTCTGCGCCCGGTATTGTCGGTTACAGCGGCTCAAAGAAATCCACGCCTTTTGCCGCACAGATAGCAGCAACTGATGCTGCCAGAAAAGCAAAAGAAATAGGACTCAAAGAAGTAGATGTTTACGTGAAGGGGCCTGGTTTCGGCAGGGAATCTGCTATCCGGGCATTACAGGCAGCAGGCCTGACCATTACTTCCATAAAAGACGTTACACCTATTCCGCATAACGGTTGTCGCGCGAAAAAGAAAAGGAGAGTCTAAACCTAAAATGGCTAGATATATAGACGCAGTTTGCAGATTGTGCAGGCGAGAGGGAGAAAAATTATTTTTAAAAGGCACAAAATGTAATACTGAAAAATGCACTGTTTCTAAAAGGCCTACTCTTCCCGGGCAACACGGACAGAGCAGATCAAAACTTTCCAACTACGGCCTACAGCTTAGGCAAAAGCAAAAAGTAAAAAGGATGTACGGCGTCCTGGAAAAGCAATTCCGTAAATACTTCAAGATTGCCTCAAAGACAAAGGGAGTAACCGGAAAGGTCTTGTTACAGTTACTGGAAAGAAGGCTGGATAATGTGATATTCAGGATGGGCCTGGCTACTTCCCGGGCTCAGGCAAGACAAATCGTGCGCCATAATTTTGTCTACGTGAATTCCAAGCGCACCAATATCCCTTCTTATTTAATAGATAAGGACGATATCGTCCAACTAAAGGCAAAAGATAAAGCAAAAAATAAGATCAAGGAAAACATAGAGCAGGCTAAAGACAGGACTATTCCTTCGTGGCTGGAGATGGATTCCGTGGAATTGAAAGCAAAAATATTAAGGCTTCCGGAAAAAGAAGATATTACAGCCACTATTCAGGAACAGTTGATCGTAGAGTTGTATTCTAAATAATAGTATAACTAATCCGCCACGAATTATAGCGGACTCATTTAAGGAGTAAAGACAGATGGGTATAAAATGGAGAGAGTTGCAATTGCCAAAGAGGCTGGAATGCGATGAAGCTAGCTATACTAACACATACGGTAAATTTTCTGCTGCTCCTTTTGAAAGAGGATACGGCGTAACGCTGGGTAATTCCTTGAGAAGAGTCCTCTTATCTTCCATAGAAGGCAGTGCCGTAACTTCAATCAAAATTTCAGGCGTGCAGCATGAATTTTCGACTATACCGGGAGTGCTCGAAGATGTTCCGGAAATAATCCTCAACATTAAAAACCTGATATTGAATTCCCATTCCAAGATCCCCAAGACAGTATATATTAAAAAAGACACCAAGGGAGAGATCAAGGCAAAGGATATCCAGGGAGACGAAACTATAGAAATAATCAACCCCGATCTGCACATTGCGACCCTGACCAAAGACGCCAAGTTCCATGTTGAAATGGAAGTCGCCCGGGGAAGAGGATACGTATCGCAGGAATTAAATAAAAAAGAAGAACAGTCCTTAGGCACTATCCCGATCGATTCTATATTCACCCCCTTAAAAAGAGTTAATTTTTACGTCGAGAATACCCGTGTCGGCCAGAGAACGGATTATGAAAAGCTGATTCTGGAATTATTTACAAACGGGGCAATAACCCCCAAGGATGCGCTACTTTATGCTTCCAATATTTTACAGAGGCACCTGGATATATTCGTTAATTTCGGGCAGCTTCCGGAAGAGATGGAAGAAGAGCCTGAGATGACAAAAGAAGAAGTAGTCTTATATGAAAAATTAAGGCTGCCGATCTCAGAGCTGGAACTATCCGTAAGGAGCTCCAACTGTTTAAGAGAAGCGAACATAAAAACAATCGCCGAGTTAGTGAAAAAAGGCGAAGAGGAAATGTTAAGCTTCAAAAACTTTGGCAAGAAATCATTGAATGAAATAAAAGAGCTGCTGTTGAGTATGGGCTTGACTTTAGGGATGCAGATAGACCCTAAAAAATTAAAAAAGGCTTAAAGACATGAGACACGCAAAGTATAGAATACGGTTAAATCGTTTTACCAGCTGGCGGAAGGCGACATTACGCTCGCTCGCAAGGAACCTGCTTATCTATCAAAGCATAAAAACTACCAGCTTAAAAGCAAAAGCTACTAAAACAGTAATAGACAAGCTTATATCTTCGGCTAAAGAAAACACGCTCGCCGCAAAAAGGCAGGCATATAAAATATTGGGCGACCATAAATTAGTATCCCTTTTATTCAATGATATAGCAGGGCGTTTCAAGGATAAAACAGGCGGATTCACCAGGATCATCGCATTAGGGAAAAGAAGAGGGGACAACGCAGAGATCGTAATCCTGGAACTCACTGAAATCAAAAAGAAAGAATTACCTAAGCATAAGAAAGAAAAAGAAACTAAAACGCAAAATTTAGAAGAAGAAAAACTGGGCGCGGAAAAATCAGAAAAATCAACAGAAGAGAAAAAAGCAAAGACAGAGGTCGCCGTCAAAGAAAAACCGCCTATTTCCAAAAAACCGAATAAAAAATTCCTCGGTGGTCTGAAAAATATTTTCAAAAAAGAAAGAAGAGATTCTTCTTCATAAAGACGGCAGCCCACAACGGATTCTAGGAATATGCGAATAGATACGAAACTGGCTGAACGGACAAAGAAGGTAAAGCCTTCCTCTACTCTAGCACTCACCTCAAAAGCAAAAAAATTAAGATCCGAAGGCAAGGATATCGTAAGCTTTGCCGCAGGCGAGCCTGACTTTGATACCCCGGATTTTGTCAAAGATGCGGCTATCGAAGCGATAAAGGCAGGATTTACCAAATATACCCCCACCACAGGAACCGCAGAATTAAAAAAACTAATCTCAGAAAAATTTAAAAAGGATAATTCTTTAGATTATTCGCCCAGCCAAATAATTGTCTCCTGCGGAGCAAAGCACAGTATATTCAATACGCTGCTTGCCCTGGTAAATAAAGGGGACGAAGTCATCATCCCTTCGCCTTACTGGGTAAGTTATCCCGAGATGGTAAATTTATGCGAAGGCATACCCCGGTTTATCAAAACATCCCCGGAAAACAATTTTAAAATTTCCGCTTCCGATATAGAAAGATACATAAGCCCTAAAACAAAGCTGCTTATCCTGAATAGCCCTTCTAACCCTACGGGTTGCGTCTATAATCCGGAGGAACTTAAAAAAATCTCCCAGTTATGCGTAGCAAAAAAGATCTTTGTTATTTCTGACGAGATATATGAAAAGATCATCTTCGATAATTTAAAACATGCCTCTATCGCCAGTTTTAATAAGGATATTTACGAACTGACTATTACTATTAACGGCTTATCAAAAAGCCATTCTATGACAGGCTGGCGTATCGGATATTTAGGAGCTCCCCAAGAAATCGCGGATGCAATATCCAAGATACAGGATCACTCTACTTCCAACCCCGCATCAATCAGCCAAAAGGCAGCTTTTGCCGCCTTAAGCGCAGGGGATAGTTTCTCCAAACAGATGGCTCTCGAATTCCAAAAGAGAAGGGATTATATCGTCGACAGGCTAAAGGGTATCAAAAAAATAAGTTTTACCCTGCCGCAAGGCGCTTTTTATATATTCTGTAACATCTCCGAGACAGGGTTAGATTCCGCAACCTTTGCTAACCGCCTGCTTGAAGAGATGTCTGTAGCGGTCATCCCGGGGGAGGCATTCGGCAGAAAAGATTATATCCGCATAAGCTTTGCAACCAACATAGAAGAAATAAAAAAAGGCATGGATAGAATCGAAGAGTGGGTCAAAAAATTATAGATAAAAATGGGAAAGACGATCGCGGAAAAAATATTAAGTAAACATTCCGGCAAAGACTTAAAAGCCGGTGATTTTGCTATATGTAAAATAGACTTTGCCTTTGGCCAGGACGGGACATCTTCTATCATCATCGACAGGATAAAAGAATTGGGCGTTGATAAAATACAGACTGATTTTTGTATGGTTATCGACCATAGTTCCCCTTCCCCAAGCGAAGGTGTTTCGCGCGTGCATAAAAAAATGCGCGATTTCAGCCTCAAATATAATACCCAACTATATGATATCGGTTGCGGCGTATGCCACCAGGTCATCCCTGAATCGGGAGAAATCCTTCCCGGTAGCTTAGTTTTAGGGGCTGATTCGCATACCTGCACATATGGCGCGTTAGGGGCGTTCTCTACCGGGGTAGGCTCTACTGACCTGGCAATCGCCCTGGCTACAGGAAAAAATTGGCTCAAAGTACCAGAAACGATCAAAATAGTCGTCAAAGGAAAATTACCCAAAGGCATATTCGCCAAAGATATCATCCTATATATCATTACCCGCATAAAAGCCGACGGAGCAACCTATAAAGCCATCGAGTTTGCCGGGCCGGTTATCGATAAATTAGATATGGACGGCCGTTTTACCATATGTAATATGGTGGTGGAGATGGGGGCAAAGGCCGGTTTCATGCCGCAGGATAAATTTACTTTGACATGGCTGGAAAGAAGAGGTATAAAAAGTAGTAAGATCAAACCGGTATCGGCAGATAAAGATGCCTCTTATGATAAAATACTGGAATTCGATATCTCAAAAATTTCTCCCCAGGTATCCCGGCCGCACAGCGTGGATACTGCTGTATCAGCCGATAAATTAAAAAGCGTAAAAATAGACGAGGCATACCTGGGTACCTGTACCAATGGAAGGTTGAGCGATTTAAAAATAGTTGCCTCGATATTAAAATCAAAGAGAATTGCCAAAGGGGTAAAATTTATTATTGCGCCCAGTTCGCGCCCGATATTTTTAGAAGCCTTAAAGCTCGGGTTTATCGATACATTCATTAAAGCCGGGGCGGTTGTCGTGCCTCCGGGATGCGGGCCATGCGTCGGGACGCATAATGGCATTCCCGCAGATGGCGAAGTAGTTATTTCATCAGCCAACAGAAATTTTAAAGGCAGAATGGGCAACCCCAATGCTTTTATTTATCTAGGTTCTCCTGCAACGGTCGCTGCATCAGCGCTCAAAGGCTTTATTGCAGATCCCAAGCAATACTTATAAAGGAGGAAATAAAATGGAAATAAGAGACCTGCTCTTATTAGCTGTGGAAAAGAAAGCCTCGGATTTACATCTTACTGATAATGAGCCGCCCATTTTACGCATAGATGGTAAATTGCATAGGACTGCTATGCCTACCTTGACTAAGTTAGATTTAAAAAGAATGATCTATGGCGCCCTAACCAATCCCCAGAAAGAAATGTTTGAGAAAAATCTAGAGTTGGATTTTTCGCTTGCGCCTCCCGGATTGGATCGTTTCCGCGTCAACGTCCACATGCAAAAAGGTTCGGTAGAAGCAGCGTTCCGCCGCGTCCCGTTGGCTATTCCCAAAATGGAAGACTTAGGGCTGCCGGCTATCGCAATAGACCTTGCGCGCAGGCCTAATGGCCTAGTCTTAGTCACCGGCCCTACAGGTGTAGGCAAGACTACGACCCTGGCGACCATGATCGACCTGATAAATGAAGAAAGAGAATGCCTTATCGTTTGTATTGAAGACCCTATTGAATTCGTGCACACCAATAAAAAAAGTGTGATCAAGCAAAGAGAGGTCTATTCAGATACGCAATCTTTTGCCGAAGCATTAAGGCATGCATTAAGGCAGGACCCAAACGTCATTGTGGTAGGAGAAATGCGCGACTTAGAAACTATATCCACTACCCTTACCGCTGCCGAAACAGGGCACCTTGTTTTAGCTACCCTGCATACGCCTGACGCGCCTCAGACTATCGAAAGGATCATAGACGTATTCCCTCCGCATCAGCAACAACAGGTAAAACTGCAGCTTTCCGACTGTTTACAAGGGGTTATTTCCCAGCTACTATTACCCCGCGCTTCAGGGCAGGGACGCATACTCTCCACTGAAGTAATGGTCGCGACCCCGGGCATAAGAAACCTTATCCGCGAGCAGGAGATCGAACAGATCCCGACGCTTATGCAGACTGGAAGCCAATACGGAATGAAAACAATGGATAAATGTTTAAAAGAACTCTTCCACGCCGGCCATATAACCTTAGATATAGCCATGTCAAAAGTCAAGAATCCGGATGAATTCCGTCAATTATGATCTTATCAGGCGATACCCTAAAATTAGGCGATAATATAAATACGGATTTTATCATATCGGGAAGGTATAAATTTTCCATTACGGATATGAAAGAGCTTGCCAAGCATATAATGGAAGATATCGACCCTGATTTTCCGAAAAAAATAAAACCCGGAGCCTCCATTATTGTTTCCGGTAGCAATTTCGGCATGGGTTCATCGCGCGAACAAGCGCCATTAGTCATAAAAGAAGCGGGTATCGTCGCAGTCATGGCCAAGAGTTTCGCGCGTATATTCTACCGCAATGCCATCAATATCGGCCTGCCTCTCATAGAAACTAATACTGACGAGATCCAGGAAAATGACCGGCTTGATATAGACCTGGATAAAGGGCTGGTCAGGAACTTAACTAAGAATAAAGAGCTAAAGATAAAACCGCTTCCTTCTTTTATGCAGGAATTATTAAAAGAAGGCGGGATAATCAATTATTATAAAAAATACGGAGAACTAAAAGTCTAGATGAAACATAAGATAACTTTGATTCCTGGAGATGGGATAGGCCCGGAAGTAACTATCGCGGCAAAGAAATGTATCGAGGCAACCGGTGTAGAAATAGAATGGGAAGAAGCGCTCGCCGGAAGCGATGCTATGGAGAAATTCGGAGAATTACTGCCGAAAGAGACTTTAGAATCCGTAAAGAAAAACGGCGTGGCTTTAAAAGGGCCGATCGTTACTCCCATAGGAGAAGGTTTCCGCTCGGTAAATGTAGCTATCCGGCAGGCACTGGATTTATATGCCTGCGTCCGGCCTGCCAAATCCTACGCAGGGGTAAAGAGTTTTTATAAAGATATCGATTTGATAATCGTCAGGGAAAACACCGAAGACCTATACGCGGGCATAGAATTCCAGGCAGGCTTACCCGCTACAAAAAAAATCATTGCCGAAATAGAAGAAGAGACCAAGAAAAAGATCCGCCCGGATTCAGGGATCTCCATAAAACCGATCTCCGAATACGCGACAAAAAGAATAGTGAAATTTGCCTTTGAATATGCCTTGAAACTTAAACGCAAAAAGATCACGGTCGTGACCAAGGCAAATATTATGAAATTTACCGATGGCTTATTTCTCAAAGCGGCGCGCGAAGTAGCCAAAGAATACGAAGGAAAGATCAACTTCGAAGAAGCCCTTGTAGATAATATGGCAATGCAATTAGTCCAAAAGCCGCATAATTTTGATCTCCTGGTCCTGCCTAACCTCTATGGGGATATACTTTCTGACCTCTGCGCTGGGCTCGTCGGAGGGCTGGGAGTAGCACCAGGAGCAAATATCGGAGAGAAAACAGCCGTCTTTGAGGCTGTGCATGGCTCAGCGCCAAAATATAAGGGAATGGATAAAGTCAACCCCACGGCAATGATCCTATCCGGCGTTTTGATGTTAAGGTATATCAAAGAAGATGACGCTGCGCAAAGATTAGAAAACGCGGTAAAAAAAGTCATTGCCGACGGTAAATTTGTTACCTATGACCTAAGGCCTTCGCCCGGTGACCCTGGCGCAGTAGGGACTCAAGAAATGGCAGATGCCATTATCGAAGTAATCCGTAAACAATAAATTAAAAATGAAGATCTCTCTAGTCGGTGCGGGCAATGTAGGAAGTTTAACGGCAATGCGCCTGGCCCAGGAAAATCTCGGGCAGTTGGTCCTTATTGACATAGCCGGAGATATGGCTTGCGGCAAGGCATATGACCTGGAAGACGCGCAGCCTATTTTAAAATATGCTTATAACATCAAAGGCACTAACGATATCAAAGAAATAAAAGATTCCGATCTGATCATTATCACTGCCGGATTAGTCCGTAAGCCCGGGATGACCCGCGAGGACCTGCTCATCAAGAACGCAACGATCCTGAAAAGCATAAGCTTAGAGATCAAAGAAACAGCCCCCCAGGCAATAATCATAGTCGTCACTAACCCTTTAGATCTTATGACTTACTTTGTTTTAAAGGCCACCGGCTTTAATAAAAACCGCGTTCTGGGGATGGGGATCAACCTGGATGCCGCAAGATTCGCTAATCTCATAAGCAAAGAATTAAATATTCCTGTAACAGATATCGAGGCCTCTGTTATCGGCACGCACGGCGAGACGATGATACCGCTACCCAGGTTTACCAATATAAAAGGCGTGGCTTTGGATGAATTTCTCGACGATAAAAAAATGGAAAACCTGATAAATAAAACCAAGGCCAGGGGCGCTCAAATCGTTTCACTCTTAGGTAACGGCAGCGCCTACTTTGCCCCTTCCGCAGCGATTACGGCAGTAGCCAGGGCTATTTTAAAAGACGAGAAAAGGGCCCTGGGAGCCTCGGCTTACCTGGACGGCGAATACGGTTTAAAAGATGTCACTATCGGTGTTCCCTGCCGCCTGGGAAAAGAAGGCGTAGAAAAAATCATTGAACTGGACCTGACGGCTTCAGAGAAAAAAGACTTAGCTAACTCCGCAGAAACAATTCGCAATCTTGCTAAACAACTACCTCTTTAAATAACCTATGTACGACCTGGCGATAATCGGTGCTGGGTGGGCGGGATTCCATGCCGCGCAAACAGCAAAGAAATCTGGGTTAAAAATCTGCCTTATCGAAAAAAGCCAAATTGGCGGCACCTGCCTTAATTCAGGATGCATACCTACAAAAGCATTGATCTACTCCGCCAAAACCCCCGCAATAAATTTTTTAAAAGCCCAGGAACGTAAAGACAGGATCATCCAGCAGTTACGTTCCGGCATGCAGTTTATGCTTAAAGGCATTGATTATTTAAATACGCCGGCAGAAATATTATCCAACGAAGAGATACGCACGAAAGATAAAAATATAAAAACAAAATCTATTATCATTGCCACCGGATCTAAGCCATTAGAACTACCGGAACTAAAATTTGACGGAAATAAGTTTATTTCAAGCGACGATATCCTGAACCTAAAAGAAATACCGAGTTCGCTTTTGATAATCGGCGGAGGCGTTATAGGATGCGAATTTGCCAGCCTCTTTTCCGCGCTAGGGGCTAAAGTCTCGATCGTAGAAAAGATGCCCCAGCTTCTTCCCGGGGAAGATAAAGAAATCGCCAAAAAACTGGAAAACATCTTCAGAAAAAAAGGCATAAAAGTAAATACCAATACCGGCGCCGAAACGCAGGATTTTAAAAATTATGGCCTTGTTTTAATCGCTGTCGGCAGGGCCCCGAACACAGAAGGGCTGGGATTGGATAAACTGGGGGTAAGGCTGGAAAAAAATAAGGTTTTAATCGATGAATACCTCAAGACCAATATCCATAATATCTATGCCGCAGGCGACGTTACCGGAAAGATCATGCTTGCCCATTTTGCCGCCTATCAAGGGCGTATTGCCGCAGAAAACATTACTGCCCCCGATCTAAAAATTACCCGCTGCGACAATATCCCTAATTGTATATTTACAAGCCCCGAGATAGCCAGCGTCGGAATAGACGAGGAAGCCGCCAGAAATAAAGGCATAAATACCAAAATATACAAATTTGATTTTTTAGGCTCCGGCATGGCGCGGATACTGGAAGAAACAGAAGGTTTTATCAAAATAATCTCCGATAAAGAAACAGAACAGGTAATCGGTGCTTCCATAATCGGCCCCCGCGCGACTGAATTGATCGGCATCCTGACTTTGGCCGTATCGGAAAAACTTAAAATCCCCCAGATCCGCAATACTATACTTGCCCATCCTACGCTTTCAGAAGGAATAACCGATGCCTTAAGAGAAAACTATGGAATTTAAAACACTGGATTTAGGCCTGGTAGATTTCCAAGAAGCTCAAGATGCACAAAAGAAAATTTTCCTGGATGTAAAATCAGGGGCGCTTAAATCCACTCTTATACTCTGCAGGCACCATCCGGTAATCACTTTAGGAAGACAGGCAGATAAAAAAAATATTTTAATCTCTCCCAAAGAATTAAAAAAAAGAGAGATCCCTGTATATGAGATAGAAAGAGGGGGCAACATAACTTATCACGGCCCGGGCCAGATCATCGCCTATCCTATCTTCGATCTAAATTATTTCAAAAAAGATATCCACTTATTCCTGCGCTCCCTGGAAAAAGTCGCTATATCTTTATTTACCGACTTCCGGGTCAAAGCAGCTGCGCTGCCCGGCCTGACTGGCGTCTGGATAAATAATAAAAAAGCTGCCTCCATAGGCATCGCCGTCAGGAACTGGATCACCTTCCACGGGCTAAGTATAAATATTAAAAAGAATGACCTGTTTAATTTTCAACTTATCAGGCCCTGCGGCATGGATATAACAGTAACTTCGCTGGAGGAGGCATTGGATAAGGATGTAAGAATAGAAGCCGTAAAAGAAAAAATAATCCATAAATTCAAGGGAATATTCAATTAAGGGGGCAAAATATGACTAAGGTAATCTTACCGGAACTAGGCGAAGGCATTGAAAAAGCTACCGTATCTTATTGGTATTTTAAAGTTGGCGATAAAGTAAATGAAAAAGACGACCTGGTAGAGCTTACTACGGATAAAGCCACATTCAACCTTCCCAGCCCTTGCCCCGGAACTATCCTGGAAATCCTTGCTTCCGAAGGCGATACTATTAATATCGGCCAGGTAATAGCCGTTATTGAAGAATCCGGATAAAATAAGCATCTCCCGTCAGATTATTCATATCACATATCATCAATCGGCCTAAATACCCTTGACAATGAATAGTTTTGCTAGTATACATATAAATACCGTTAATATAAGGATTTAAGAAGATGCCCATTAATTACAAAAAAGAATTAGAGTCAACGGCAAAAAACATGATTTTGGCCCGCGAACCGTATGCTTTAATAAAAATGATACTGCGTACGGTCGCGCAAAAAATAAAGGTAAGCCACGCAAGTATATTGCTTTACGATAAAGATAAACAAAGCTATATACTGGCTGATTCGCGCGGCTCTTTGGCCTCCAGGCTGCCGATAGGGCTGGCGCGCGTCGATAAAGACAGCCCGCTCATACATTTCTTCAAGGAACAAAAAAATAAGGTATTCTTTAAATACGATACTGTCATCCGTGAAGACGTAAAAAGGATATTAAAAAGGCGTGGCATCGATACAAAATTAAAACAACTCTTAGCCCATGTGGCTTACCAGATGGAGGTCTTTGATACAGCCGCCTGCGTACCTAGTTATTTCAGGGATGACCTCCTGGCTCTATTGCTGGTAGGAAAAAAAAGGGATAATACCCGGTTTAATCCCGATGAGTTGAATTTCTTTTCCGCGCTTAGTTCAAGCATGGCCATGGCCATAAAAAATGTCCAACTCTTTAAAGAATTAGAGTTTGAGTTTGCAAAGAAACACCAGATGTTCCTGCGCATAACCGTTGTCCTGGCCGCTGCCATAGAAGCAAAAGATAATTATACCCACGGCCACACGACCCGCGTGACAAACCTGAGCCTGAATATCGCGCAAAGGCTCAATCAAGCTGAAAAGGCATTCAACGAAAAATTCTTTGAAAACCTGCATATCGCCAGCCTCCTGCACGATATAGGCAAGATCGGTATCCCCGAATACATATTGAATAAAAAAAGTGACCTGACGATAGGAGAGAGGAACCGGATAGAAGAACACCCCTTGATCGGCGCTACTATATTGCAACCCATCAAAGAACTTAGCGAACCTATCCTGGGGGTAAAATACCATCACGAAAGATATGACGGCTCAGGATACCCCGAAGGGCTAAAGGAAGATAATATACCCTTGATCGCCTCTATCATATCGGTAGCCGATACATTCGACGCGATGACTACCGACAGGCCTTACCGCTTACGCCTCTCAAAGGAAAAAACATTCGAAGAGATAAAACGGGTAAGCGGTAAACAGTTAAATCCACGGATAACCGAAACGCTGCTTAGCCTGGGTAAAGAAGGAAAAATCTAACCATCATGGCCCCAAAACGCATAATCCTGATGTATATATCGAATATTTCCGGCCATCGGAGTGCCGCCATGGCTATCGAGAAAGCATTAAAGGCGCTATCGCCGGAAACAGAAATACTCTCTATAAACGCCTTCCATTATACAAACCCCATTACCGAAAAAATCATTAACCGCCTCTATATGAGTGTGATTCAGACAACACCCCAGATCTGGGAATATCTCTATGATAATCCATCCGTAATAAAAAACCTGCAAAAGCTCAAAGAGGCCGTCCATAAATTCAACTCTCCGAAATTAAAGAGCCTTTTTGAAGAATTTAAGCCCGATATCGTAGCCTGCACCCAGGCATTCCCCTGCGGGATGGTAGCGGACTTCAAAAAAGCTCATCCTTCAAATATTAAATTATTAGCCGTGCTTACTGATTATGTGCCGCATTCCTTTTGGGTTTACGATACGGTAGACTACTACATTGCTCCATCGGAAGAAGCAAAAATACGGCTGATTAAAAAAGGTATCGCTGGCGAAAAGATAAAAACCCTGGGCATTCCTTTTGATCCTAAATTCAATAAGCCAGTAGAAAAATATGAAGTATATAAGAAACTCGGGCTTGATCCTGGCCTTCCCACTATATTGATCATGGGAGGAGGGCATGGATTAGGCCCCATAAATGCGATCGTCAAATCATTAGAGAAAATCAAGATGGAACTCCAGGCGATAATCGTAGCAGGCTCCAATAATAAACTTTACGAATCCCTGAAAGACAAAACAAAAAAATTCAGGAATAATATCCTTGTATTCGGCTATGTTGATAATATCAATGAGCTCATGGATATATCAAGCATGATCATCACAAAGCCGGGGGGGATAACAACGGCAGAAGTCCTTACAAAAAAAATACCTATGCTTATCGTGGACCCTATACCGGGCCAGGAAGCTAATAATGCCCGCTTCCTTACGGAAAAAAAAGCAGCAATACAGATAGACAGGCCGGAAAATGTCCATTTGATAGTCGAAAGCTTATTGATTAATCCCGATAGATTAACAAAGATGCGCGAGTCTGCCGGAAAAATAAGCAAACCCAACTCCAGCCTCGATATAGCCAAACTAATGCTGGGCCTATAAAATACATGTTTAATTATACCCTTTACAGGATCGGCCAATTCCTAGCGCTTTCCCTGCCTTTAGGGATCGCGTATAAGGTCGGTATTTTTATTTCCGACCTGCATTACCTGTTTGCCCGGAAAGACCGCAGGTCAATAACAGAAAATTTAAAGGCTATCTTTCCCGGTAAAACCGATAAGGAGATCCGTAATATCCGCGTGCGCGTGTTCAGGAATTTTGCCAAGTATCTCGTAGATTTCTTCCGCTTTTCAAAAATAGACGAAGAATATATCACAAAAAATATCAAGATCGAGCATCTCAACTATTTAGACGATGCGCTCTCCAGGGGAAAAGGCGTGATCGTTTTAACCGCGCACGTAGGAAACTGGGAATTAGGAGGAGTAGTCGTTTCGCTCCTGGGATACCCTTTCTGGGCAGTTGCTCTCACGCATAAGGATAAAAAAGTAGATAAATTTTTTAACTTCCAGAGGCAAAGTAAAGGCGTAAAAGTCATACCCTTGAAGAATGCGGTAAAAATGTCTTTGGATGCCCTAAAGAAAGGTGAATTAGTGGCCCTGGTAGGGGATAGGGACTTTACTGAAAAAGGGACGATGGTAGAATTTTTTGGAAAACCTGCGCTCCTGCCGGTTGGGCCCGCAGCGCTTTCCTTAAAAACAGGGGCAAGTATCGTGCCTGGATTTATGTTACGAAACGATGATGATACTTTTACTCTCAAGTTTTCAAAACCATTTGATTTCCAGCCTAGCGGCAATAAAAACGAAGATTTGCAAGCGATAATGGGGCAGTATAAAGCCATCTTTGAAGACTGTATCCGCGAGCATCCTGATCAATGGTACATGTTTAGAAGATTCTGGCTGGAGCAAAAAAAATGAACATTTGCGTGCTTATTCCGACTTTTAACGAAGGCGAGGCTATTGCAGGGTTAATAAAAAAGGTCAGCGCCCAAAACTTAGAAGTCATTGTAGTCGACGACGGATCAAAAGACAACACTTCAGAGATCGCCCGCAGGAATAATGCCACTGTCTTACAGAACCAATCTAACCAGGGCAAAGGCGCGTCTTTAATAAAAGGATTTGCTTTTGTTTTAAACAAAGGCTTTGACGCTGTGATCACTATGGATGGCGACGGCCAACACGCGCCGGAAGACCTCCCGAATTTCATAAGCGCAGCCCAGCATTCTGACGGAGGAATTTTTATAGGCAACCGGATGGCCAAAACCAAAACTATGCCGCCAGTCAGGTATTTTACCAATAAATTCATGTCGTGGCTGATATCAAAAGTAGCAAAACAAAATATCCCGGATACACAATGCGGCTTCCGCCTTATCAGGAAAGAGGTATTAGAAAAACTTAACCTGAAGACTTCTAAATATGAAACCGAATCCGAGATCCTCATTGAAGCTTCCCGTTCAGGTTTTAAGATCGAATCAGTCCCGATCAAAACTTTATACCTAAACGAAAAAAGCCATATCAATCCCTTCGTAGACACGCTGAGATTCCTGAAATTCATTTCTAAAGAATTATGGACTACGCGCAATTAAGAAAAATAATGGTTGAAGAACAGATTGCAGCCAGGGGAATAAATAACCAGAGGGTATTGGACGCCTTTTTAAAAGTAGAGCGGCATAAATTTATCCCCAAAGAACTGGAAGTAAACGCTTATGCTGATTTTCCTCTGCCTATCGGAGAAGGACAAACCATATCCCAGCCGTATATTGTTGCGCTTATGACCGACACCCTTGGCTTAACCGGAGAAGAAAGAGTCCTGGAAATCGGTACGGGTTCCGGATACCAGACGGCGATATTGGCGGAACTGGCTAAAGAAGTCTACACCGTAGAAAGGCTTATTGATCTTTCCGAGAGAGCAGAAAATGCGCTTAAAGAGGCCGGCTACACGAATATCAGGATAAAATCAGGTGACGGGACGCAAGGATGGCCGGAATTTGCGCCCTTCGATAGAATTATCGTAACTGCGGCAAGCCCGAATATCCCTAAGCCGTTGGTTGCACAACTGAAAGAAAATGGCAGGCTTATTTTACCCTTAGGAGAAAGCATCAGCCAGATTTTGACGCTTGTGGAAAAACACAATGCTAAAATCAACACAAAGCAAATTTGCGGCTGCGTATTTGTTCCTTTAATAGGCAAATATAGTACGGAGGCCAATTGATACAGGTATATACCGGCAAGGGTAAAGGAAAAACTACCGCAGCATTAGGCCTGGCTTTACGGGCAGCCGGAGCCGGCTTGAAAGTATATATAATACAATTTGTCAAAGGTAAAACCTGCGGCGAGCACCGGGCTTTAAAAAAATTCAAAAATATAAAAGTCGAGCAATTCGGCAGGGGTTGCTTTGTAAAGAAAATAAATGAAGAAGATAAGAAGTTATTCAAATCCGGATTGTTATCGGTAAAAAAAGCCCTGAAGAATAAAAAGTATGATCTAGTAATATTGGACGAGATAAACGTGGCTTTAAAACTAGGGCTCCTGGATTGCAGTGAACTTATCCGGATCTTAAAAAATGCCCCCCGAAAACAAGAAGTGATCCTCACCGGGCGTAATGCGCCCTGCGGAATTTTAGAACTGGCGGATTTAGTCAGCGAGATCAAAGAAGTAAAACATTATTTCCATAAAGGAGTACCAGCAAGAAAAGGGATAGAGTATTAAAATCCTTAAAAAAACGATTTTACTTGACTTTTGGATACCAATAAGATATTCTATCTTTTGACAATTTAAAAAATACAGGTTAGGGAAGTCCGTTAAAACCGGACACAGTCCCGCTGCTGTAATCCTGCCCTTTCTAGAGTAAGAAAGGGAACCCTTTTAGCAATAATCCAAGCCACTATTCCAAATTTAGGTTGGAATGGGAAGGCAGCTAAAAGGGCAAAGAGAGTCAGAAGACCTGCCTGTATAAAGATCCACCTCGTGGAAAGGGCCAAAGTAAATTAGGGTGCAACCCGCCAAAATTTTCTGGCGGGTTTTTTATTACAGGAGGGTAATACACCAATCCATCCTATAGGATTGGGTGTTACAGAGGGCAAGGTACCGATAAGGTCGGGTGTAAGCAAATAATGAAAAAAATATATATAATTGCATATTTAGTTCTAGCTTCTTTCGGGTTATCCTTTGCAGAAAATACTTCTCCGGAAAACCCAAGGTATATTTCCCTGGCTCCTTCAACTACAGAAATCTTATTTGCCCTGGGATTAGACAAAGAAATAGTTGGAGTCAGCTCTTACTGTAATTATCCCCCGGAGGCAAAAACCAAAGAAAGCGTAGGTAATTTCAGTCGCCCCAATATTGAAAAGATCCTTTCACTGAAGCCGGACTGCATTTTCTGCACCGGCCTGGAACAGGCCCCGATAATCGATGAGCTAAAACGCCTGAACCTGAAAGTTTATGTCAGCGACCCGCGGAATATAAAAGAGCTCTTTGATTCTATCAGGGACATAGCAAAGATCACCCGAAAAAACCAGGAAGCAGAAGACCTGATCAAGAAAATGCAAATCCAGATCGACGATATTACATCCCAGGCTAAATCGATCCCTGAAAATAAAAGATTGAAAGTATTTATCGAAATCTTTAATGACCCGCTGACCACGGCAGGCAAAGGCACTTTTATTGACGAGCTGATCACCATGGCAGGAGGGATCAATATTGCCGGCGATACTAAAAGGCCGTATACCATTTTTAGCCAGGAAGAAGTGATCAAACGTAATCCCGATTGCATAATCATCGCTTACATGGGCCAGGAAAAACCCGCAGAACTTATGCTCAAGCGTTTTGCCTGGGGCTCTATCTCTGCGCTAAAGAATAACCGCATATATAATGATATTGACCCGGATACCTTATTACGGCCCGGGCCAAGGGTAGTTTCGGGCTTAAAAGAAATCTATAAGAGGCTATATATTAAATGAACGCGTATTTAAAAAGAAGGCTGCTTGTCCTATCCGGAATATTACTAATAGTAGCGCTCTGCGGCATCTTAAAGGGCTCGGTCAACATACCTTTCACTCAATTGCTACTTAAAGAAAATCAACCGATCGTGAATTTACGTATCCTGCGTATCCTGGTAGCGATTGTGGCCGGGAGCGGCCTGGCTGCCTCGGGTGTAGTGCTGCAGGCAATTTTAAGGAACCCCCTGGCTGAGCCATATCTATTAGGAACCTCCAGCGGCGCAGGGTTGGGAGCGGTAATTGCCATTATTATCGGGGCCTCCGGGCTTTATCTGCCGCTGGCGGCATTTATCGGCGCTATATCAAGCATAGTCTTAGTTTATAACCTCGCCCGTCAAAACAATAAAATCCCCGAACAATCATTGATACTATCCGGCGTGATCATCTCTGTGGCTCTTTCCGCGATCATGGTATTTTTGGTTTCTATATCCAGCAATGAAGTACTGCATAGTATCACCTGGTGGTTATGGGGAAACCTTCAGGTATATGACATAGGCCTTTTAGCCACGGCGGGCATAATAGTCTTTTCCGGTATCATCGCGATCTATATTTTCTCCCAGGATTTAAATGCCATCAGCCTGGGAGAAGAAGAGGCAATGCATTTAGGAATAGATGTAGAGGCAACAAAAAAAATCCTGATCTTGATCACCTCGGTGATCATCTCCAGCGTAGTCTGTATCTGCGGGATAATCGGTTTTGTGGGATTGATGATACCGCATATGATGCGTTTAGTAGTCGGCCCGAATCACAAGATCCTTATCCCGGCTACCTGCCTGGCGGCAGCGGTATTTATGGTCGCCTGTGATATCTTATCGCGGGTTATCTTTCCGCCATTAGAAATACCTATAGGAGTGATCACCGCGATACTGGGAGCGCCGACATTCATCTTTTTACTGAAACGCAGCCAGAGGGCAAAATGAGCAGCGATACCTTATTAAAAATAAACGGCCTTAGCGGCGGCTATCATCGCCAGGCTATAATAAAAAATATCTCATTAGATATACAAAAAGGCGACTTCTTAGGCATCATCGGCCCGAACGGCTCAGGTAAAACTACGCTGTTGCGGCTGCTCAGCCGGATTCTGACTCCCCAAGAAGGAAATATCCTGCTTGAAGGCAATGATATAAAAGAAATGGACTTAAAGAAATTCTGCCAAAAAGCCGCTTTTGTTTCGGAAGACACCGTAATCAACTTCTCGTTCTCTGTTTTAGAAGTAGTATTGATGGGCAGGATCCCCCACTTAGGCAGGCTCCAGGTTGAAACCAAAGAAGATCTCGCCATAGCCGAAAAATCCCTGGATATAACAGACGCCTCGGGATTAAAAGAAAAAAGGATCGATGAACTTAGCGCCGGAGAGCGCCAACGGGTGATTATCGCCAAGGCCCTTGCCCAGCAGCCTGCGCTCTTATTTTTAGATGAGCCGACCTCTCACCTGGATATCGGCCACAAAATACAGGTATTGGACCTCTTAAAAAGGCTCAACCGCCAGGATAACCTTACGATAGTAATGGTCCTGCATGATCTGAATTTAGCCAGCGAATATTGTAACCGCATTGTTTTATTAGACCAGGGCATGATCTTCAAACAAGGCTCTCCCCGGGAAGTGCTGACTTATCAGAATATAGAAGCAGTATATAAAACAGTAGTGGTAGTAAACGATAACCCTATCAACTCTAAACCTTACGTGCTCCTGGTATCAAAGGAAAAATAAATGCCCACTAAATTAATTTTAATCAGGCACGGAGAAACGGACCTGAATTTAAAAAAGAGATACTGCGGTTTTTTGGATATAGCTATCAACGCCAGGGGCAGGAAACAGGCGGGTAAACTTTACCAAAGATTAAGAGACGAGAAGATCGATAAGGTCTACTCCAGCGATAGAAAACGCGCAGTGCAGACCGCTAAAATAATTTTTAAGAAAAGAAAAATTGAAATACTCCCGGGTTTGAGAGAAATGCATTTTGGTATCTTCGAAGGGCTGACCTACAAACAGATCATGAAAAAACATCCTATGGTTTATAAAAAATGGCTTAAGGACCCATATCGCATTACGATCCCCGAAGGCGAAGGTTTACCGGGATTAAAAAAAAGGGTTATCGCGTCCTTAACGAAAGTTATCAGGCTCAATAAAAATAGAACTATCGCGGTAGTAGCGCATGGCGGGGTGATCAGCGCATTCTTAAACCATATTTTAAAATCCAGGGACTTCTGGAAGCATATACCTAAATCAACCGGCCTGAGCGTCATCGAGTTTAGAAAAAATAAACCGGAAATAAAATTATTTAATGATATCCGGCATTTAAATTAGAGGAAAGCTATGGCAAAAATAACATTTGTTCTCGGAGGGGCAAGGAGCGGAAAAAGTTCCTTTGCGCTCAAAACAGCGCTCCGCTGCCGGGGTAAAACCGCATTCATCGCTACCTGCCAACCGCTTGACCCTGAAATGAAAAAACGTATCGCCAGGCATCAAAGATCAAGGCCGAAACACTGGCAGACCTTCGAAGAACCCAGGGATATAGGATCATTATTAAAAAAGATAGGCGCTGGATTTGACACTATAGTCATAGACTGCCTGACTTTATTGATCTCTAATTTAATGATGGATAACCAGGACGAAAAAACTATTGAAAAGAAATTTAAGGATGTGCTAAACACACTGGATAAGATCAAGGCTCAAACTATTATTGTTTCCAATGAAGTAGGCCTGGGGATTGTCCCTGCCAATAAACTTGGCCGCGAATTCCGGGATATCGCAGGAAGGATAAACCAGATGCTAGCAGCTAAAGCGGATAATGTATTCTTCTTAATCTCAGGGATTCCCTGGAAGATAAAATAATTATTTTTTAGGAGATATATGAAAAAAATAAATCAAGTCACTAAAAAGATACGCGCATTAGACGAAAAGCTGCTAAAAAAAACGCAAGCCAGATTGGACAGCCTGACCAAACCCCTGGGTAGCCTGGGAAGATTAGAAGAGTTGGCAAAACAGATCTCCGGTATCACGGGAAAAGAAAATCCTATTCTTAAAAATAAAGTTATTTTTACCCTGGCTGCCGACCACGGAGTAACCGAAGAAGGCATCAGCGCCTACCCTAAAGAAGTAACCGCCCAGATGGTCTATAATTTCTTGAACGGCGGCGCCGGAATAAACGTCCTGGCAAAGCACGCAAAGGCAAGAGTAGTAGTGGTAGATATAGGAGTGGCTTCAAAACTAAGACCTAGCAGCAAACTGGTTATCAAAAAAATAAATTACGGCACAAAGAATATGAGCAAAGGCCCGGCAATGACCAGGGCCGAAGCGATTAAAGCAATCGAAACAGGGATAAAAATCTTTGAATCTGAGTTCAGGAAAAGTATTGATATTATCGGCACCGGAGAAATGGGCATCGGCAATACCACTGCCGCAAGCGCTATAACCGCAAGCATCATCCAAAAACCGGTCGAAGAAATTACCGGCAGGGGAGCGGGCCTTAATGACGAAGGCCTGAATAATAAAATCCGCATAATAAAAAAATCTTTAGCAATTAATGATCCTGATTATAACGACCCCATAGATATCCTTTCGAAAGTAGGGGGTTTTGAAATAGGAGGATTAGCCGGAATAATTTTAGCCGCCGCATCCAGAAAGGTGCCGATAGTAATTGACGGCTTCATATCCGGCTCAGCGGCATTGCTTGCCTATAAAATAGAACCTAAAACCAAAGATTATATGATTGCCAGCCATTGCTCGGTAGAAAAAGGGCATAAGGTCATCCTGGAATATATCGGCATCAAACCTCTATTAGATCTGAACCTGCGGCTGGGGGAGGGAACAGGCGCTGCGTTGGGGATAAACATCGCCGAGGCAGCAACAAAGATCTTGACCGAGATGGCTACTTTTAAAAGCGCTAAAGTTTCCGAGAGGATCGAGAAATGAAAAAAATTTTGCTTGCTTTACAATTTCTAACCATCTTCCCGGTAAAAATCAAATCTGCCAATAATAAAGAGATCGCTGATTCTTTAATCTACTTTCCTGTAGCCGGCCTCTTTATCGGGCTGGCCCTGACAGGAATTAACTACTTACTGGGATCCCTGGATTTATCAAGGCTAGCCACAGATATTATTTTGATAGTTTCGCTGATAGCCATAACAGGAGGGATGCACCTGGATGGCCTAGCCGATACCTTTGATGCGCTGCTTAGCGTAAAGAGTAAAGATGAGATGTTGAAAATCATGCGCGACCCGCATATCGGCGTGATGGGGGTTATCGGAATAATAAGCATCCTGCTCTTAAAGATCGCTTTTATTTTCTCGCTTGATCTATCTCTAGTACCTGTAGCGTTAATCCTTATGTGCGTCTTAAGCAGGTGGTCCCTAGCGCTATCTTTGTTTTTATTTCCTTACGCCAGGCAGGAAGGCAAGGCAAAGATTTTTTCCGAAGGGATCAATTCCAAGATATTTGTTTTGGCCACTATAATTACTTTTGTTTGCGCGCTGCTAACCGCAGAATTAAAAGGATTATTCATCATGGGGATCATTACTATCTTTACCTGCCTTTTCAATAAACTGATATCTAAGAAAATCGGAGGGATAACCGGCGATACCCTGGGGGCAATGAATGAATCGGCTGAAGTTGTAATCTTATTTTGTATGTATTTTTAAAAAGGAGAGGTTATGAAAAATCTTACTGCGATATCTTCCTGGAGTGGCGGCAAAGACAGCTGCTTAGCCTGTTACAAGGCTATGAAAGAAGGCTACCAAATAAAGTACCTTCTAAATTTTATTTCAAGAGAATCCAAGCGCGGATGCTTCCATGGCCTGGAAGGAAAGCTTTTAAAATTACAAGGAGAGCGGATCGGCATACCGCTAGTGCAGGAAGAAGTCAGCCCGGACATGAAGAAATACGAGGAAGAATTCAAGGAAGCAGTTACTAAATTAAGAGGCAAAGATATAGAAGCCATGGTTTTTGGCGATATATATCTATTAGAGCATGAAAGCTGGATTGAACGCGTTTGCGGGGATTTAAAGATCAAACCCCTGGAACCTCTTTGGGAAAATTCTCCGGAGAAAATTATCGATGAATTTATCCAATCAGGATTTAAAGCAATCATCGTCAGTTGCAAAGCAGACATCATGGGAAAAGAATTCCTCGGCCGGCAGATTGATAAAAGCCTGGCCAAAGAATTGAAACAAAAAAACATCTGCCCCTGCGGGGAGAAAGGAGAATTCCATACTCTAGTGGTTGATGGGCCGATATTCAGCAAACCGATTGAAATACTGGAAGCCGAACCCATAATCAAGGAAGGCTTCTGGAAGCACTGGTTCTTAGATATCAGAAAATACAACTAGCATTTACGGATTGGAAAACCAGATAAGCGAAGGAAGTCCTGGTGTAATCCCAGGCACTGCCTGCGCAACGGTAAACCCTTTTAAACTTAAAAAGGGAGTCCGGTCGATCGCTTATTTAGGGGAAGTACTTTCGTAAGGAAAGGAAATTAGTTTAAAATGAAGAACTTTATTAAGAGACTTTTTATTTTTAGTGTATTACTACTAGTACCAACCTATAACTCTCAAGCAGAAGATATCGCACTGGATAGGATCGTAGTAACTCCTTCGCGCATAGAAGAAACCAGCGGCAATGTTTCCCGTAAAATCAATGTAATTACCTCTGATGATATCGAATCGGCCCAGGCGGAAGATTTACCGCAGGCCTTAGATAATATTACTTCTGTGGATATTAACAGCTATGGCGGATTAGGCTCAACAAAAAACTTGAGTATCCGCGGCTCAAGCGCTGCCCAGGCCTTAGTAATGGTAGACGGAAGGCCGATAAATAATCCCAGGGATGGTAATGTTGAATTAAGTAATATCCCCTTAGACAACATAGACAGAGTTGAGGTGATGTACGGGCCAGCCTCAAGCCTTTACGGCTCGGCAGCAATGGGAGGAACAGTAAACATCATTACTAAAAGGCCTCCTGTAAAAGGGCAAAAGACAGAAGCTTACAGCGCCTTTGGGACGTATAGGACATATACCGAGCGCCTTAATCAGGGGGCGAGAATAGGGAAATTCGGATATTTGATCAGCGGCGGTTATCAAAATTCCGAAGGCTTCCGGGCCAACTCTGCCTTCAATGCCAAAGATTGCAATCTAAAATTTGAATACGGGCCCAATGACAACAATAACCTATCCCTGAACTCTGGTTTCTATACCAGCAAAGTCGGTACTCCTTATAAAATCACTACCCCTGACCTTGATGATAAACAAAAAAATCTTAAAAAATTCTTTGATTTTAATTGGCAATTTAAACCCGCCGAAGGAATAGAAATAGAAACGAAAATCTACGAGAACGATGACCGCCTGGAATTCATTGAAAATTCGCCCACATACACTAAAGATATCCACGCTACTAAAGCCAGGGGGTTGAATACCCAGTATAGCCAAAAATTTAATAACTACTACCAGCTGATCTGCGGATTTAATTATGTAACAAACTTAAATGACAGCACTGCTTCAGCCAAACATAAATACATTGTGCGGGCAGGTTATATAGAAAATAAATTCAACTTTTTTGAAAGGCTGGAGATGGATATCGGCGGCCGCTTTGATGATTATTCCAATTTCGGCAGCGAATTCAGTCCGAGCTTCAGCCTATTATATAAATTCAATGAAGGCCTGAAATTACACGGGATGCTCAGCCGGTCGTTCCGCGCCCCTACTTTTAATGACCTCTATTGGCCGAGGACCGATTACTACTGGAATGGCTTCTGGGTAGGAGCCGAAGAAGGTAATTCTAATTTAAGGCCTGAAAAGGGGATCGCCGGAGAAATAGGGACAGAAGTAAAGATCAATAAATATATTTTATCCAACCTGACTTATTACCGGAGTAAATATACGGACTTGATCAGCTGGGGGGAAGAGGCAAGCGTATGGAGGCCGACGAATATCAGCTCGGCATTGATAGAGGGCATTGAATTTGAAAATAAAATATTCCTTCCCTTTAACATCGAGCTCAATATGGGATATACTTTTTTAAAAGCAAAAGATATCGATACCCATGAATATCTGATCTACCGGCCAAAGAATAAAGTTGACTGCTCTTTAAAATATAAAAACCCGAAAGCAGGCTTCACATTTGAACTGAAAGGCCAATTTGTCGGCACCAGGTATCACGACCCCGAAAATACCATAAAGGTAAAGCAATATTTCCTCATCGGCCTGAACGCTTCCAAAAAGTTCGGGGAAAACTTTACTTATACCATGAGCATAGATAACCTCCTGAACAAAAAATACCAGTCAGTGCGCGATTTCTCCATGCCGAAATTTTCAATCACCAGCGGTATAAAAGCGGAGTTTTAAACGCAGAAACCAGGGACGGTTCTTGACAAGGGCCGTCCCTGATGGTATTCTAACCCTACTATGTTTTTCGACAGAATATTCCTGACTGCATTTTTACTCTCATTTGGCATACACGGCATTATTTTATTGCAATACCCCGGATTTAACATCCTTTCGAAAAACAAAAACCCCGATAAAATAGAGATCAGTTACGTAAAAGCCCCCAAAAAGAAGATGGGGCAGCCTCAGCAAAAGGCCACTTTATCCAAAAATGACCCCTTTTTAAAACTACCGCAAAAAATAAGCGCGAAAAAAATTACTCCGCCCCCCTTTACGGACAACGAGAATATATTCAAAAAAGGCGACAAAATCGTTTTATCCGCGGCAAATCTTCCCAAGCCTGCTTTTTCAAGGCCGGACTCCGCCGCAAAAAAGAAAATATCCCTTCCCGCAGTCGACGGGGACAAAATAAATAATGCCTCTTATATAAGTTACTATCAGATCGTGCGCGAAAAAATCAGGCGCACAGCCTACCAGAACTACACGCGCACCGAAATAGGAGAGATCTACCTATCTTTTATCGTGTCCTCTGAGGGGTATCTAAGGGAAGTGCGCCTGGTAGAAGAAAAGTCCTCCGCTGACCCATACTTAAGGAGCACTGCTTTAAGGAGCATAAAAGAAGCCTCGCCTTTCCCCAAATTTCCAAAAGGATTAGACTACCCGCAGTTGTCTTTCAACGTCATCATCTCGTTTGAGATAGAATAGCGGTTGACACCCGTAAAAATCAGTGGTAAAATAAAAATCCAAAATAAAAAATTTTAACATGAAAGGAGATGGTTATCTTGTCGCAAATCGAGATCAGGAAAGACGAGTCATTCGAAGTGGCTCTGCGCCGTTTTAAAAAGAAAATCGAACAGGAAGGCATATTAAGAGAAGTAAGGGACCGCAAACACTACGAAAAGCCCAGCGAACGTAAAAGAAAAAAAGCGCGGGGAAGAAGATAATAATGGGTTTTGCGCTTTCTACTTCATGGAATGCGTTCCGTCACAATAATGGAAAGCGGATCACCGAAGAAATAAAACAACTCGGTTTCAAAGATATAGAATTAAGTTTTAATCTTACCTCAAAAATAGTAGCAGACATCCAAAGCTTGATCGGGCCGGACGGTTTAAAAGTAGTAAGCGTACATAACTTCTGCCCTATCCCATCCGGAATAAAACGGCAAGTGGCACTCCCCGATTATTACTCTTTGGCTGCGCTCGACCAGGCACAAAGACAGAAAGCAGTCAAACAGACAAAAATAACTATTGATACCGCAAAAGAGCTCGGCGCTAAAATAGTAGTATTGCATAGCGGCAGGGTAGAGATAGCGGATAAAACAAGGGCTTTAATAAAACTTTACAATGAGGGCCTTAAAGGCTCAAGAGAATACCGGGAATTAAAAAATCAGGCCATAGAAGAAAGAAGGGCCAATAGTAAGCCGTTCTTTGAAAATACGCTAAAAAGTTTAGAAGAACTCAATATTTACGCAAGAAAGAAAAATATCCTCTTAGGGATAGAAAACCGTTTCTATTACCGCGAGATACCTTCCCTGGAAGAAATAGGGATAATATTGCGCAAATTCAAAAACTCTAATATTTTTTACTGGCACGATACAGGGCATGCCCAGGTAATGGAAAACCTGGGGTTAGCCAGCCATAAAGAATACTTAAATTCCTACGGCTCCGCGCTTATTGGCGTGCACCTGCATGATATCCTTGGCTGCTCCGACCATAAGGCTCCTTCATACGGAGAATTTGATTTCAGCCTATTGAAACCTTATTTAAAAAAGGATACGCTGAAAGTGATCGAAGCGCACCATCCGGCAACAGGCCAGGAAATTAAAAAAGGAAAACTTTTTTTAGAAAAGACATTCGATGGAAAAAACTAAGATCAGGGCTCCTGCAGTAGCCGGGCAATTCTATCCGGACTCGCGCCAGGAAATAAAAAAACAAATAGAATCTTTTGTCGATAAAAAAACTGGCAGGCAGGATGCGTTTGCCTGTATGCTTCCTCATGCAGGTTACATCTATTCCGGCAGGGTAGCGGCTGAAACAGTCTCGCGGATCAAGCTCAAAGATAAGATCATACTCTTAGGCCCTAACCATACGGGCTTCGGCTCTGAATTCAGCATAATGACAGAAGGGATATGGCAGACGCCATTGGGCGATATCCAGATCGATACGACACTGGCCAAGGATATACTGGGCCGCTCCCGGTACTTAAAAGAAGACAGCCTTGCCCATATGTATGAACACTCTTTAGAGGTAGAATTACCGTTATTACAATATTTTAAAGATGATTTTAAGATCGTGCCTATCGCGATGTTATCGGATAATATCGATTCGCTAAAAGAGGTAGGTAAAGAGATCGCCTCTGGCATCAAAGAAGCAAATATAAAAGATTCAATCCTTATAGTGGCAAGTTCCGACATGACGCATTACCAGCCTCAGGAAGAGGCCGAAGGAAAAGATATGCAAGCAATACAGGCAATATTAGAATTGGATGAAGATAAGCTGATGGAAAGAATAGCCCGCTTGAATATCTCGATGTGCGGGTATGCGCCGGTCGCGGCCATGCTTGTTGCCGCGAAACTCCTGGGCGCTAAAACCGGAAAGCTTGTCAAATACCAGACTAGCGGCGACATAACCGGTGACAAGACCAGCGTAGTAGGTTACGCGGGAATAATAATAAGTTAAATGGAAGAAAAAAACAAAAATATCGACGAAAGCTGGAAAGAAGCAGCGGAAAAAGAAAAGGAAGCCCTGAAAAAAGAAGGGAAATTTATCCCTCCTGAGCCGGACTTTAGTTTTTTTATCACCACGCTTTCACTGCAGGCAAGTATTGCTTTGGGCGTTATCCCGAATCCCGCTACCAACGCAAAAGAAGAAGATTCGTCCCAGGCTAAATTCCTCATAGATACACTAGGCATGCTCAAAGAAAAAACCAAAGGTAATCTGACAGCTGAAGAAACAAGCCTTTTGGAGAATGTGCTCTACGAGCTAAGGATGCAATACGTAAATAAATCAAAGGGAGGGAACATAAAATGATCGATAAAGAATTGCTTGATATATTGGCCTGCCCCGATTGCAAAGGCGACGTAGAATTGAAAGACAATAAGATCGTCTGTAAGAAATGCGGTAAAAAATACCCCATCCGTGACGGTATACCGGTGATGCTCATCGATGAAGCAGAAAGTTAAAATATGGCAAAAAAAATATTAGTAATACACGGCCCAAACCTAGACCTGCTAGGCCAGAGAGAACCGAATATTTACGGCAGGGTGACTTTAAGCCAGATAAATGATTCTTTAAAGAGCCTTGCCCGCAAGAAAAAGGTAACCCTTACCATAAAACAATCCAACCACGAAGGCCAGATCGTAGACTTAATCGGCAAGGCAAAATCAAAATATGACGGAATACTTATCAATCCCGCGGCTTATACGCATACCAGTGTCGCCATCAGAGACGCTATTGCAGCCTCCGGCATTTTAACCATCGAAGTGCATCTTTCCAATATATACTCCAGGGAAGAATTCAGGCAAAAATCCCTCATCAGCCCGGTCGCAAAAGGCACAATACTGGGTTTTGGGGCCAAGAGTTACACCCTGGGCCTTGAGGCGCTCATAGACCTGATTTAACAAGCAATGAATCCCAAACTAAAACATATCTATACAGGATTAAAAAAGAATAATCTCGACCTCTTATTCGTGACATCTGCTGCTAACATATCTTATCTTATGGATTACCCCAGCAGGGATTCCTATCTTTTAATATCCAAGAAAGCCAATATTTATTTTACCGACTCAAGATATACAGAAGAGGCGAAGGCAAGGTTAAAAGGAAAAGCTAAAATAATAGAAATCAAAGGGCCTCTTTTTAAAATGATCGCCGATACCTCCCGTAAGCTGGGGGGCAGGCGCATCGGCTTTGAAGAGACAAACCTGACCTTTGAAAATTACAAGAGATTAAAACAGGCGCTAAGCCAAAACATGAACCTGCTTCCTGCCGCCAGCCTCATCGAGGCACAAAGAGAAATAAAAAATAACCAAGAGATCAAAAAAATCAAAGAGGCGGCACGGATAACTATAGCCGCCTTTGGATTTATCAGAAAATTCCTTAAGCCCGGCGTAAAAGAGATCGAAGTCGCGGCAGAACTGGAACGTTTTATAAGGTATAAAGGGGCCCAGGCTTCAGCATTTGACATAATCGTTGCTTCGGGAAAAAACTCAAGCTTTCCTCACCATATTACTTCTGCAAAAAAAATCAGGAACAACGAACCGGTATTGATCGATGTCGGCGTCGAATACTCAGGCTACAAATCCGACTTGACAAGGGTTTTCTTTTTAGGTAAAATGAGTTCTCTTTATAGGGAAATCTATGAAATTGTCCTTCAGGCGCAAACCAAAGCAATAAATAAAATAGAGCCGGATGTCCTTATAAACACTATCGATACGGCGGCGCGGGAATCTATAAGACAGGCTGGTTACGCGGAAAATTTTACTCATGCCTTAGGGCATGGGATTGGCCTGGAAACGCATGAAGCCCCGCGAGTCAGCGGAAAAAATATTAACGCATTAAAACCGGGTATGGTCTTAACGGTTGAACCGGCAATATACCTGCCGGGAAAATTCGGCGTAAGATTAGAAGACATGGTTTTAGTAACCAGGAAAGGATGTGTTATCTTAAGTGGCTCTCTCAATAAATGAAATCAAATCAGGAGTAACTATTTTAGTAGACGATGAAGTCTATATGGTCGTGGAGGCCCAGCATGTAAAACCCGGCAAGGGCGCGGCCTTTGTGCGGGCAAGGCTGAGAAACCTCAAAAACTCCAATATCCAGGAAAAAACTTTTCGCGGCGACGAAAAAATAGACGAGGCTTACATCGACGAAAGAAAACTGCAATACTCCTATACCTCGGCCCACATGCTTCATTTTATGGACCAGGATAATTTTGAAGAAATAGCTGTCCCGCAGGATGTTGTCGGCGATAAAAGCAAATACCTTAAAGACAACCTGGAAGTCATGGGCTACTTCTATAGAAATGAGATCCTGAATATAAACCTGCCTATCTTTATCGAAGTTACGATCACGCATACCGAGCCCGGGATCAAGGGCGATACGGCAAAGAGCGGGACTAAAACCGCGGAAATCGAAACCGGGGCCACAGTACAGGTCCCGCTTTTTATTAATAGCGGCGATAAAATCAAGCTGGATACCCGTACGGGAGACTATATCGAGAGGGTCAATTAGCCAGAATAATTAAAACGCGAGGATTAAAATGAATTTAAAAGAAATAAAAGAGATGGTCAACCTGATGAACGAGAACGGCCTGGTAGAAATGGAAATAGAAAAAGACGGCGTGCGCATCAGATTAAAAAAGGTCGGTTCAGGCCAAGAAGCGTTCAACGGGCCGATAATCGTTGAAAAAGAGAGATTACCCGAAACCGCAAAATATGGATCGGCAGAAACAATAGAAAAAATGTCGGTAAAGACGGTCGAGATAAAAGCTCCCATGGTAGGGACTTTTTACCGGGCACCTGCTCCGGAAGCGCCGCCCTATGCAGAGGTCGGCCAGACGATCGAACCGGGACAGGTAATCTGTATCATCGAAGCCATGAAATTAATGAATGAGATCAAAGCCGAGATCAAAGGTAAAATCTTAGAAATTCTTGTCGACAATGCCGAACCGATAGAATTCGGCCAACCGATGTTTTTAATCGAGCCGCTCTAAAAAGATGTTCTCTAAAATACTAATTGCCAATCGGGGCGAAATAGCCCTAAGAATAATACGCGCCTGCAAGGAACTCGGCATCCGCACCGTAGCCGTATATTCACAAGCTGACAAAGATTCCCTGCACGTCCGCTTTGCCGATGAAGCCATCTGTATCGGCGAAGCAGCCTCAAGTAACAGCTATCTTAACATACCCGCAATTATAAGCGCCGCGGAGATCACCGATGTAGAAGCAATACATCCGGGATATGGTTTCTTAGCGGAAAATGCCCACTTTGCAGAAATCTGCGAAAGCTGCCAGATAACTTTTATCGGCCCTACTCCGGAAAATATCAGGCTTATGGGGGATAAGATGGCGGCCCGCAACACTATGCAGAAAGCAGGCATACCTATCGTGCCGGGTAGTGCCGCAATAATCAAAAATAAAGAAGAAGCACTGAAAACCGCTAAACGGATCGGCTATCCTGTAATTATAAAAGCAGCTGCCGGCGGCGGCGGCAAAGGGATGAGGGTATGCCACAATGATATAAGCCTGATCTCAAGCCTTATGGCTGCCCAGACCGAAGCAGAAGCTAATTTCGGCAATTCTAATGTATATATTGAAAGATATATCGAGAAACCACGCCATATCGAAATACAGATCCTAGCAGATAAATACGGCCATATCGTTTATTTGGGAGAAAGGGACTGCAGTATCCAGAGGAGGCATCAAAAATTACTGGAAGAATCCCCTTCGCCGGTAGTAGACAGCAAACTGCGCAAGCGCTTAGGCGAACTGGCGGTAAAAGGAGCGAAATTAACAAATTATGTCAGCGCCGGAACGATCGAATTCCTGCTGGATAAAAATAATAATTTTTATTTCATGGAGATGAACACGAGGATCCAGGTGGAGCACCCCGTAACGGAAATGGTGACCGGCATAGACCTGATCAAAGAACAATTGCGTGTTTCTGCCGGAGAAAAATTGCACATCCAACAGGATAATATCCATATAAGAGGCGCGGCAATGGAATGCCGCATAAACGCCGAAGATTTCGAAAATAATTTTATGCCCTGCCCCGGAAAGATCGAAACCTTGAACCTGCCCGGAGGCCCTGGCGTAAGAGTGGATACGCATATTTACCCCGGTTATGTAATTTCGCCCTACTATGACTCGCTTGTGGCCAAGGTAATAACCCACGGTAAAGACCGGCAGGAAGCGATCAAGATCATGCAACGGGCATTGAATGAATTCCATATCTCACCCATAAAAACAACCATACCGTTCCATCTGAAATTACTGGAAAATAATCTCTTTATAAAAGGTGATATCTCGACGCATTTCGTGCAGGATATGCTTAAAACAGAACCGAGTACGGAGGGGCCATAATGCATAAGGAAGAATCGCGTAACGATTTAGGCACTATCAGAATACACGATAACGTTATCGCATCGATCGCCTCTATCGCTGCCAGCGAGATCGAAGGAGTAAAGAAGGTAGAAAAAAGTTTCAAAAGCGGGCTGCTCGAACTCCTGGACAAAAAAAGCTTAGCAGCCATAAAGGTGGAAAAAGATAAAAACCAGGAGATCACTATATCGATCCCCCTGATCATCAAATACGGTTTCGGCATACCTGAAACAGCAAACAAAGTTCAAGAGAACGTGCGCCAGGCCTTAGAAAAAATGACGAATATAACCATAAAAGATATCAACGTAAATGTCCAGGCTATTGAAAGGGGGTAACCGATGAGTTTTTTCAGGAGTCTTGTAATAAGATTTTATGCTGCCGTCCTTATTTTAATCGGTTTAGCAATAATAGTTTTCGCGCTGAACCTTCTGCCGCTAAAAAATATAAATGAAGCCCTGCTTTATATACAATCGAACCCCCATGCCAGGATCATCACCGGGCTTTCGGGCCTTTTATTGATAGTGATAAGCTCTTTCCTCGCCCAATTGATCTTAGGCACATTCCAGCGCGAAAAGACAATTGCTTTTGCTACTTCCTCCGGAGAAGTAACCATTGCGCTCTCCGCGGTCGAAGACCTGATAAGAAGGCTTACCGGGATCATACCCGAAATAAAAGAATTGAGGCCGGATGTCCGGGCGACCAGAAAAGATACTATCTTAGTCGATTTAAGGGTAGTCTTGAAGTCAGAAGCAAATATACCTGATTTAACGGCGCGCCTGCAGGAAATAACGCGTGCCAAAATCCAGGAAGTATTAGGGCTTGAAGGCCAGATCATCATTAAAATACATGTAGCAAAGATCATCACAACGGAAGAAAAAGAAAGAAAAAGAAGGGATAGTGAAAAAGACGAACCAACGATACCTTACGGCGGTTATATAAGGACATAACAAGGAGGAACAAAGAATGGCAAGGTTAGGCATACTTACTGGCGGAGGCGATTGTCCGGGATTAAATCCTGTGATCAGGGCAGTAGTAAGAAAAGGATTCAACGAAGGCTACGAAGTCATCGGGATAAAAAATGGCTGGAAAGGCTTGATTGAAAAAGATACTTTAAATTTAGACCTGAAGACTGTCTCCGGCATATTACCTAAAGGCGGCACAATATTAGGGACAAGCAGGACAAACCCTTTCAAAAAAGAAGGGGACCTGAAAAAAGTCAAAAAGAATTTTAAGGCTCTCAAGTTAGACGCGCTCATTGCGGTAGGAGGAGAAGATACCTTAGGAGTAGCCGCAAAATTAATCAAGATAGGAATAAAGAATGTCGTGGGAGTGCCTAAAACCATAGATAACGACCTCTCTTGCACGGATTATACCTTTGGTTTCGATACTGCGATCAATATAGCGACCGAATGTATCGACAGGCTGCATACGACCGCAGAGAGCCATCATCGCATCATGGTAGTCGAAGTAATGGGCAGGCATGCCGGATGGATCGCTATTGAAGCCGGTATTGCCGGCGGCGCAGACGTGATCCTTATCCCGGAATTACCCATAGATATCGAGGAAGTCTGCAGGCTTATCAAGAGAAGGCACCAGCGGGGCAAAACTTTCAGCATAGTCGTTGTAGCTGAAGGCGCGCAATTCGGCGATAAAAGCCTGATAACCAAAGAAGAAAAATTGGACGCCTTTGGCCATGTAAGATTAGGCGGGATCGGCGAAACATTAGCCCAGATAATAGAAAAAAAGACCGGTTATGAAACAAGGGTGAGTGTCCTCGGCCATATCCAAAGAGGAGGTTCGCCCACAGCTTTTGATAGAGTATTAGGCACCCGTTTCGGCGTCAAAGCAGTCGAATTGGTAAAAGAGAAAAAATTCGGC
>JALOCE010000080.1 GCA_023227925.1 Candidatus Omnitrophota bacterium | reverse complement strand
GGTAGCTTATCCGTAGATGTTCCCACAGCCTGCACAACTACACATTATTTCAGCTATGCCACTCCTACTACTTCTGAAGGCCGCGCTACCAGATGTACTGCTTCCGGTAAAACACCTGATGCCGGTGCTTCCGCTGGTTACAGCCTTACATTAAGTTTCGGAGCAGGAGATTTCGGCGGGACAAGCGGTTATTATTAAAGAGCCTGTTCTGTTATAAGAGGGGGTAACTTTTATCGGTGCCAAAAAGAAAGAGCGCGTTTACTCTATTAGAGTTACTCGTAGTCATTCTTATTATCGGCATTATCGCTGCTATCGCGTGGCCTAATTATATCGCAATGAAGGAACACGAGCACGATAGAGAAGCTGCTGCTAATTTAAGATTGATTATGGCAGCGGAAAAAGTCTACCGCATGGAGACTAACCTGTATTATGATGCCGGTGACACCACTGGTGTTAATGATAATTTAAGGCTAGCCTTACCTACCGGAACGACTGCTATTTGGGGTTATAAGACCGTAGTTGATAATAGCAGCGATCCTAAGCTCTGCTGTACTCAGGCAGATCGTACGACTGCAGGAGGAGGGAGCGCTCGTTCCCTTCGGCTTAGAAATACCGATGATCCCAATCAGGATTTGACTTTATATTCAGGGGCTTGTCCTTAAAGACAAAGAGCTCCTGAATTTTTTTTAATAAATCGGCTTTATGCATAACGAAAGGAGCAAATAAATGCAGAAAAAAGGTTTTACTTTATTGGAACTAGTCGTGGTAGTCATTATCTTAGGCATCCTGGCGACCTTAGGTTTTACCCAGTATACCAAGATGGTGGAAAAGGGAAGAACATCAGAGGCTAAAATGATCCTTGGCCAGATACGTACTGCCGAAATTGCTTATACCCAGCAGTATGGCGGATATACCTCTACTATCGGTAGCTTATCCGTAGATGTTCCCACAGCCTGCACAACTACACATTATTTCAGCTATGCCACTCCTAATACTACTGAAGGCCGCGCTACCAGATGTACTGCTTCCGGTAAAACACCTGATGCCGGTGCTTCCGCTGGTTACAGTCTTACATTAAGTTTCGGGGCAGGCACTTTCGGCGGGACAGGCGGTTATTATTAAATAGAAACATATAAAATTCATGCAAAAGGGGATGACGATAATAGAATTAGTAGTCGTTGTTATCCTTATTGCTTTATTGGCAACAATTGGTTTTGTTCAATATAATAAGATGGTGGAAAAGGGCAGGACAGCTGAAGCCAAGGCAGTATTGGGCTTGATCCGCTCTGCGCAGCATGGGTATAAACAGCAGTATGGCGCCTACACAAGCGTCTTAGACCGCCTGGGAATAGAGAGCCTGGTGACAAGTTGCACCTCGACTCATTATTATTCTTATGGCCTGGATAATGTTTTAGCAACGGCTACCAGATGTACTGCTTCCGGTAAAACACCTGATGCCCCCGTATATTCCATAACGTTGGATTATGATACTGGCGTTATCAGCGGAGACGCTACCTATTATTAATTAAATTAACAGTTTCCAAAGAGCAAATCGATCTCTACTCTTCCTAAAAATATATTCCGAAAGTTATAAGTATATATTGCAGGAGAAGAATGAATAAAAAAGGCCTCAGCATATTGGAAGTTTTGATCTCCGCACTTCTTTTAGCCCTGGTGATCACAGGGTTAGCTAATATTTTCGTAGCAGCCAAAAGATATATTTTTCATTCCCGCGCCCGGGTAACTGCGGTAGAGCGGATAAAGAGCTGCCTGGAGCCTTTACAGATGCAGGTAGACCAGAGCAGGTTTGTGGTCGACCCTACGGATCCTGGTTTATGGTCGTGGAATCCCGCTATTTTTGGGGCCTGGATGGATAGCAGTACTGTTACTCTCTATACGCCTGGATACACAATTCTTCCTATGGATCTGGATTTAGATCCAAATGCCCGGACAAGTGAAATAAACAGAGTGGATCTTAGGATAGACTGGGATGAAAGAACCGCGCAATAAGGCAGTCTCTATAATTGAATTATTAATATCGATAATTTTATTATCGGTTATTGTTTTGGCTTTGGCAAGTATTGACCTATTCAGCCGCTACCACGTGGTAAATTCTGACCAGCGGGCAAGGTTGCAGAATCAGGTTTATTTTGTAGTAGAGCATATGAGCAGGGAAGTATCCGGCGCCATAGGCAATGAGAACGTTTATGGGGCTGATACCGTTGTCAATCAACAAAGCCTTTCCGGCGGTGACGATTATGGGAGGGTAAGGGTTTATGTCGACGGTAATGGCGATGGCATCAGGCAGCCTCCTTCGGACCACCCTAATCCGGCAGCCGGGGATGACCATTGGATAGCGTATCTTTTCTATGATAATACCGCTAGCAGTAACAAAAACAGCATCCGTTACTGCGGCCGGTGCACCGATAATAATACTCCATGCCCAAACGGCAACGCTGGCGCATGTGCTATTGACTGGGTCACTTTAAGCAGCAATATACAATATTTTATCCCTACAAAGCCGGCCGCAGGCGGGATTTTAAGCCAGAATTATCTGGATGTGGAGATAATCGGTTGTAATGATCCTACTAGTGGTACCTGTGGGAATTTAGAGAATCCCATAGTTACCTTTCGTACTAATATGAAGATGCCTTCCGTGGCTGTGCGCTAATCATGGTATAATATATCCAATATAATTATGCTTTAGTTAGGGGCCGATAGTTCAGATGGGAGAACGCTACATTCGCATTGTAGAGGTCGAGGGTTCGAATCCCTCTCGGTACACTGTCTATTTATAATCCTTAAAGATATCTTTAGATGAAAAAAGGATTTTTATCCGGATTAATTTTTGCCGCAGTAATATTTTTCGGATTACTCGCGGTATGTTTTTATCAGGCGCCTTCTGTTGCCGGGGATAATTTAAAAGAAGCGCTTTACTATCAAAAACTCTCCGGTAAAGCTGTCCAGTGCCGGTTATGCCCCCGGTATTGCGCTATACCCGATAAGGCAAGGGGATTCTGCGGGATAAGAGAGAACCGGGATGGCACATTATATACCCTGTCCTATGCAAAAGCAGTCTCTTTTAATGGCCTTGATTCTATCGAGAAAAAGCCATTATTCCATTTTTTACCCGGCACAAAAACATTTTCTGTCGCTACTGCCGGTTGTAACTTAAGATGTAAATTCTGCCAGAATTGGGAGATTTCTCAGAGGCGCCCGGAAGAAATAGAGTATGTCTATATAGAGCCTGCCGAGTTAGTAAGAAGGGCGATAGCATCGGGTTGTCCGACCATAGCCTATACTTATAGCGAACCGACTATATTCTACGAGTATATGCTGGAGACGGCAAAATTAACCAGGGCGCAGGGGATTAAAAATATTATGCACTCTAATGGCTATATAAATGAGGAGCCGTTAAGGCAGTTGTCTAAATTTCTTGATGCCGCCAATATTGATTTAAAAGGTTTTAGCGATGACTATTACGCAAAACTTAGCGAAGGCCGTTTAGAACCGGTACTGAAGAGCTTAAAGATACTTAAAGAAGAAGGCGTGCATCTGGAAATAACTAATCTTATTTTATCCGGGTTTAATGACGATCCCGATACGATAATTAAAATGTGCCTGTGGATAAAAGAAAATTTAGGAGCGGATACGCCGGTACATTTTTCCCGGTCTTTTCCTATGTATAAACTTGCGAGCCTTAATCCCACGCCTGTCGAAACGCTGGAAAAAGCCAGGACAATTGCTTTGGATTGCGGTTTAAAATACGTGTATATAGGCAATCTGGCAGGCAATCTAGCCGAAAATACCTATTGCCCTAAATGCAAGGAGATGTTGATCGAGCGCCGGGGTTATTTTATTTTGCAAAATAATATTAAAGATGGTAAATGCAAATTCTGCGGAGAAAAAATTGAAGGCATCTGGCATTAGATTGTCATTTTGTATCCTGGTATTTGGATTTTGGATTTCTTGTTATGCCCAGGATATAAAAGAGCCTAATGCTGCCGGGGCGTTTTATCCCGAGGACCCTGTTGAATTATCGCAAATGATAGACGGCTTTCTGAAGGCGGCTAATCCTGCCCCTGCCAAAGGAGAGATTTTTGCTCTTATTTTGCCTCACGCCGGTTATGGATTCTCCGGAGCTGTTGCGAGTTTTGGCTATAAACTGATTAAAGCCAAGCCCTATAAAACTGTTATTATAATCGGCCCCAGCCACAATTATGGGTTTAGCGGGGTGTCTGTTTATCCGGAAGGATCCTTTCGTACGCCTTTAGGAGACCTGCCGGTAGATAAGGAATTTGCCAGGCAGTTACTCTATAAAGATAGCGATATATTATTTGATCCTTTGGCTTTTGCCAAGGAACACTCGGTAGAAGTACAGTTGCCATTTTTACAAAAAGCCCTGACGGATTTTAAAATCGTCCCTATCGTTATGGGCGATTGTACTTTGACTTGCTGCCAGAAATTTGCCCGCCTGCTTAAAGAGGCGATTGGTAACCGTAAAGATGTTCTGGTGATCGCCTCGACCGATATGTACCATGGCTACGATTACGAAGAGTGTAAGATAGTTGACGATTTAACCTTGTCTTATCTAAAAAATATGGATGCCCAAGGGCTATATTATGGGTTGCGCGAGGAGAAACTCCAGCTTTGCGGAGGCTTTGGCGTAGTCACTACGCTTATTTTAGCCAAGGAATTAGGCCATAAGAGCCTTGAGGTTTTAAATTATACGAATTCTGCGATTGTGACCGGCAATATGAATAAAGGCACCTGGACAGTAGGTTATGCCAGTTGTGCCGTAGATAGCCCAAAAGGAGAGAAGGCGATGCTAAATAAAGAAGAGAAAAAAAGATTACTTATGATTGCGCGCAATGCCATTGAGGAATATTTAAAGACAGGAAATAAGCCGGAGATAGAGGAAAAAGATCCCCTATTGCTTCAAGAAACGGGTGCCTTTGTCACTTTGCATAAACATGGGCAGCTGCGCGGCTGTATCGGGAACCTCCTGGGGAAAGAGCCTTTATACCTTACGATCAGGGATATGGCTATTGAGGCAGCAGTAGACGATTGGCGTTTTTCTCCGTTACAGTTATCCGAATTAAAAGATGTGGAGTTAGAAATTTCCGTGCTCTCTCCTTTAGAGAGGATAAGTTCGATTGACGAGATAAAATTAGGGACCCATGGAGTTTTCGTCAGAAACGGTACTAACAGCGGTGTATTTTTGCCCCAGGTAGCCACTGAAAACCCATGGTCAAAAGAAGAATTTATGTCAATCCTCTGCGCCGAAAAAGCGGGCCTGGCTGCCGATGCCTGGAAAGACAAGGCCACGGAGATTTACATATTTAGCGCCGACGTATTTTCGGAAAAAGAACTCTTATCCAAATGATCAGTATAATAATCAGCCTTTTTCTTTCCGGTATGTTCTTCGGTTCCGGCCCCTGCATGGCCAGTTGTGGCCCGTTGATCATATCTTATGTCGCAGGCACCAGAAAAAATGTCTTTAAGGGGCTGATCACTTATGGTTTGTTTTCTTTAGCCAGGATATCCGTTTACCTTTTACTGGGTATCGGAGTTTACTTTTTAGGCAATGTTGCTTTAGAGGGATTCTTAGGAGATTTCTCCAGGTATATAATTGTTATCGGAGGATGTTTTATCGTCCTGGTGGGTCTGCTCATGGCTTTGGGTAAAAGATTGGAATTGAAATTCTGCCATTCTTTAGAGAAGAACATGTTGGAACATGATAAAAAAAGTATATTAGCTTTAGGTTTTATTACCGGATTGTTGCCTTGCGTGCCACTCTTGGTAATTCTTTCTTATATAGGGCTGGTTTCAAAAAGCTGGATCGCCAGTTTATTATACGCTTTTTCTTTTGGGGTGGGGACGATGTTCTCGCCTTTAATATTATTAGTCGTTATCGCAGGATTGATACCCCGTTGCCTGATAGATAAAAGCTACGATAGATGGTTCAACCTTGCCTGCGGGATAATCATTATTTTTTTAGGGTTGCAATTGATAATGGGGGTTTTTTAAATGCGCAGATTCTTTGCTGATTCCAAGAATGTATCGGCAGGCAATATAATTATTAATGACAAAGAGCAGATACACCATATCAAGGATGTTTTGCGCCTTGTTCCCGGAGATGAAGTTGTTATATTTGATGATAATGGCAGGGAGTATAGCTCGATAGTAGAAGAGATATTGTTAACGAAAGTTTCGTTTAAGGTCAAAGAAAATAAAAAACAAGTTTTACCTAAAGAGCCTCAGCTTGTTATCGCCTGCGCTATTCCCAAAGGCCCAAAGATGGACGATATCATAGATAAGCTTAGCCAACTGGGGGTAGACAGGGTTATCCCCTTATTGACAGAGCGTGTAGTAGTAAAATTGGATGAACGTAAGAAAATATCGCGCCAGGTGCGTTGGAAAAAGATCGCTTTAAGTAGCGCCAAGCAGAGCCAGAGAAATAATATTATGGCTGTTGGCCCGGTAAGCGATATAGGAGAGGCTCTCTCTTCCTGTAAGAGCTTTGATTTAAAGTTGATACCTAACCTCGCCGGTAAACGGCAATCATTAAAAGAGGTATTTAATAAAGGCGAGCCTAAAAATATCCTGGTTTTTATAGGCCCGGAAGGGGATTTCAGCCCCCGCGAAATCGAACTGGCCCAGAAGTCGGGTTGTATACCTGTTTCATTGGGAAGTTTAGTATTACGCGTCGATACAGCCGCAATCAGCGTCGCCAGTTTTATAAAATTATATGCGCACCATTAAATTCCATACCTTAGGCTGCAAGGTCAATCAGTATGATACGCAGAGTATAAGAGAAAGGTTCTTAGAACGCGGTTTCAAAGAGAATAGCAACGGCAAGAAGGCCGATGTTTATCTTATTAATACCTGCACCGTTACTTCCATTGCTGATCGTAAGTCCAGGGATATAATCCGTCGTTGTATAAAGCTCAATCCGAAGGCAAAAGTTATAGTTACCGGTTGCCTGGTCGAAAAAGATAGTGTTTCCTTGGCCGGCATAAAAGGCCTGAGCCTTATTGTAAGCAAAAGATTTTTTTCTGAAGGCATAAGTAAATTTTCCGGGCATACGCGGGCATTCCTAAAAGTTCAGGATGGCTGCGATAATTTTTGTTCCTATTGCAAGGTCCCTTTAGCCAGGGGGGTTTCCCGCAGCAGGCCTTTAAGCGATATAATCGCTGATGCAAGAAGCCTTGCCAGGAATGGTTTTAAGGAAATAGTGCTTTCGGGGATTTGCCTGGGTTCTTACGGCAAAGACCTGTCGCCAAAAATTAACCTTTCGGATGTAATAACTGCTTTAGAAAGAATAGAAGGGCTTTTGCGCATCAGGTTGAGTTCGATAGAGGCAGGGGATGTTACGGATGAGTTGATCGATCTAATGGCAGGCTCACGGAAGTTGTGCCGACATCTGCATATACCTATTCAGAGCGGAGACGACGGAATCTTAAAAAAAATGAACCGTAAATATACCCGCGCCAAATATCTGAGCCTTATCAGGAAGATAAAGCGAAATATTCCGCAAATCTCCATAACTACTGATTGCCTGGTTGGTTTTCCCGGAGAAGGTGAAGTTGGTTTTCGTAATACCCTGGATTTAGTCAAAGAAATAATTCCTCTTAAAGTGCACATATTCCCATATTCCAGGAGGCCGGGAACATTCGCCGCCGATAATTTTAAAGATGAAATAGCTCTTCCCGTGATGAAAGAAAGGATCTCGCGGCTCAGAGATGCTGCGCGGGAATGTTCATTTAAACACCGGAATAAATTTTTGCATAAAAAGATGCCTGTGCTTGTAGAAGGCAAAATTGAAGGTAATGCCGGCCTTTGGGAAGGTTATACCGATAATTACATCAGGGTCATATTTAAGTCCAGGCTTAACCTGGCGAATAAGATCATGGGCGTAAAAATCCGAAAAATATGCGATGATTTTTGCCAGGGGGCTTAGAGAAACCGCTTTCCTTGACAAGGTATGCATTATGTGTTATACTTTGGCAACTTTTGGTCTTACCTATATTATTCCTTAAAAAAATAAAATGACGTTAGGCGTCCTAAAACAATTAAATTGGGTAGATATTCTATTTATAATTGTTTTAATTAGAATATGTTACGCTGCTGTAAAAAGCGGTTTCCTTGCCGAGTTTTTTAAAATTTTAGGCACTGTTTTTGCTACTTTCCTATCATTGCATTATTGCACGGCATTGACGGATTATGTAAAGGATTTTGCCCCCCTTAAGCCGGTGTCAGTGGAATTCCTGGATTTAATTTCCTATCTTGTCCTGGCTATCGTAGGTTACCTTGTTTTTGTGGTATTGCGTATTGCAATTTTACGTTTTGTCAAGATGGAAGCCGTCCCTAAGCTGGATAAGTGGGGAGCTTTTATTTTAGGGTTCTTGAGAGGATTTTTATTGAACAGCTTGATCGTATTTGCCCTGGTTACTTCTACCATTCCCTATCTTAAACACAGCGCCTTTAATTCTTATTCAGGGGAGGCTGTTTTTAAGATCGCCCCTAGTGTCTATAGCGGCATATGGAATAGTTTTGCTTCTAAATTTATGTCTAATGC
>JALOCE010000079.1 GCA_023227925.1 Candidatus Omnitrophota bacterium | reverse complement strand
TATCTGATTGAAGCGCTAAGCGATTCCTGTCGCGGCAGGCCAGCTGGAATATCGGCTCGAATCCTTTTTGTTTCAAGAGGCTGGAGACCGCTAATGAACCAAGCCGCATCACCGAACTCTGTAAGTCCGTGACATTGATCGCATCCACTCTGTTGCGGATAAGTTCAGCGTCTTCTAAAAGAGTTTTGGTCTCGATCCCCTTGGGCGGGCCGATCTCCGAGGTCACCAAAAACTTTCCAGATTGTAATTTTTCTTTAAAGGTCATCTTTTCACCTACTTAAATGCCCCTGTCAAGCTTCTCGCTCAAATCACTTTTGCCTTTCGTTTCACTCAAGGCCGGCAAAGGTCTTTCGCATTTCGGTGGCTGCAGAACTCGTCGCATTTGCTCTGGCAAATGCTCCTTAAACAGCTTCGCCCTCCCAGTGTTGTCGTCCGCCTACGGCGGACTCCACTGGGATTCCCTCAATGCTCAAGCTGCTTTGCCTAAAAGCTCAATTTCGCTCGAAGCTTGCCAGGTTCATTTATAGCAATACTACATTTTCAAGCGGATGGCTTGGCTGTGATTTCGAGGGACGTAAAGGCAAGGAGCGGGCACGGTGTCCGAGCACGCAGTGTGCGAGGACGAGCGACGCAGCCGATGCGAGCGAAGCATTTCCACGCTGGGGAAATGCGAGCGTTCCCGAGAAACACAGACAAGACAGACGCGAAAGTCTTACCATTTCTTAAATATAAAGAACACTGCGGTTTTCATTGCTGCAATTTCGCTGCTTCAACCAGGTTGCGCATTAACATGGTTACTGTCAACGGCCCGACGCCTCCGGGCACAGGCGTGATAGCGCTTGCGCGTTTCTCTGCTGCCTCGAACTCTACATCGCCGACTAGTTTTTCCCCGACTCTATTTATCCCCACATCAATAACAATCGCGCCTTCTTTGATCCACTCGCCCTTGATCAAGCCTGCTTTACCTACTGCCACGATCAAAACTTCCGCTCTCCTGACATGCTCTTCCAGCTTTCCTGCCTTGGATGTCCCGATATGCGCGACTGTGACGGTAGCGAATTTATCCAATAATAAAAGGCTTAAAGGCTTGCCTACAATTTCACTGTGGCCGACGATCACTACTTCTCTGCCATAGAGATCGGCTCCGCTGGCATTCAATAATTCCATTACTGCTGCCGCTGTACAGGGTAAAATTTTAGCTTTACCGAAGACGATCTTGCCTATATTAGCCGGATGCATTCCCTCTACGTCTTTCTCCGGTAAAATAAACTGGCTCATCTTTTTATAATCTATTGCCGCAGGTAAGGGCATCTGGATAATAATGCCATTTACGGATCTATCGGCATTTAATTTTTGAATGAACTCGATCAAAGCAGCCTCTGAAGTATCGCCGCTTAATTGCTGCAGCCTGTATTCTATGCCCAGGTCCTGGGCAATTTTAGTCTGCGATTTTACATAAGTGGCGCTGCCGGCATTCTCGCCTACCATAATACTGGCTAAAACAGGTTTATTTTTCAGAAGCTCTACCTCTTGCCTTATCCCTTCCTTGATCTTCTCTGCAATAGGTTTACCCTCTAATAATCTTGCCAACTCCGGCCTCCGTCTCTAACCTGATTTTTTTAACTAATTTTTCTTTTTTTGCCAATTCTTTTTTGACGGCTTTAGTTAATTTTTCGTCTTTGAGCGATTTAAGGTTTATTTCCACATTAAAATATGCCGCAGAAAAAGCGCTCTCCAGGAAAGCCGCGGCTACGGCTACGTCGCTGATCAAATTAATATTGCTTTTTTTTACCAGCCTCGGGCACAATTTTATCGCTTCAAAAGAAAGACGAGCCACCATAAAAGGAATATCCAACGCATCCCTTAAATTCTTACTCTCATAAGCGATGACATCCAAATCTACCAACCTTAAAAATTCTTCTCTTAACCCTTCGGATTCTTCCAGGATCTTCTTTAGTTCATTTTCATGGGCAGCGTATTTTGCTTTACCCAAAGTAAAATTAACCACCATGCTGATAAGGGCTGCGCCCAGGCCGGCGCTAAGCGCTGCTGCCGAACCTCCGCCCGGAGCCGGAAGCCTTGCCGCCAGATCATCCAGGTATTTTTTTAGTGTCGCGTTCTTATAGCTCATGATAAACCAAATATCTCCCCTTTAGCGTTAATATCGATATTCTCGCCTACCGGATGGCTGGGTAAACCCGGCATGGTCTGCATCGTGCCGCATAAAGGGTATAAAAATCCGGCGCCCACGGAAGCACGGACATCCCTTATCGGTAAAATAAAATCGCGCGGCCGGCCTTTTAAATTCGGGTCATGCGATAAAGAAAGATGCGTCTTGGCCATACAGATAGGAAGCTTATCATAGCCTCTTTCCGTATAAACCTTGATTTTTTCTTCCGCAAGTGAAGAATACTCCACATGCTTTGCGCCATAAATTTTTGTGGCAATAGCCTTAATTTTTTCTTTGATCGGCATATCCAGAGGATAAAGGAATTTAAAATTCTTTTTTTGCTTGCTTGCGCTTATAACTGCTTTTCCTAATTCTACTCCCCCTTTAGAGCCTTTCGCCCAGACTTCGCTTAAAGCACAATCATATGCCCCGGATTCTTTAGCTTTTCTTTTTACGAATTCTATCTCTTTATCGGTATCACAGGAGAACTTATTCACCGCTACTACCACAGGCACGCCAAAATTCTTCACATTCTCAATCTGCTTCTCCAGGTTACAGATGCCTTCTTCAATTGCCCCAATATCTTCTTTGCCCAGGCAGGGGTCTAACGGCTTACCGGCGACGACCTTGAACCTTCCGCTGTGGGCCTTGAGCGCCCTGATGGAACAAACGATCACCGCTACATCCGGGACTATGCCGCTTGCCCGGCACTTGATATCAAAAAATTTCTCCGCCCCGCAATCCGCGCCAAAACCCGCCTCAGTCACCACATAATCAGAAAGGGCGAGCGCTATCCTGTCCGCCATAATAGAACTGTTGCCGTGGGCGATGTTGGCAAACGGCCCGGCGTGGACAAAACAAGGGGTATTCTCGATAGTCTGGATTAAATTAGGTTTGATGGCATCCCTTAAAAGCGCGCTCATGCTCCCTGCGACCTTCAGGTCTTCGCAGGTCACCGGTTTCCCATCAAAGGTATCGGCAATGATTATCCTGCCGATACGTTCACGCAAATCCTTTAAGCTGCTGGTTAAGGCTAAAATCGCCATGATCTCGGAAGCCACGGTAATATCAAAACCGGAATCGCGGGGGATGCCGTTTTCTATCCCGCCCAGACCGATCTTTATATTTCTTAAGGCCCTGTCGCTTACGTCAACTACCCGGCGCCAATAGATCTTTTCCGGGTTTATATTGAGCTTGTTGCCCTTTAATACTGAATTATCGATAAAGGCCGCGGCCAGATTATGGGCCAGGCCGATAGCATGCACATCGCCGGTAAAATGCAGGTTGAAATCCTCCATCGGCAATACCTGCGAATATCCGCCGCCGGCTGCACCACCCTTGATGCCGAACACCGGGCCCAAAGACGGCTGCCTGATACAAGTAGAAGTAAGCTTACCCAGCCTGTTTAGCCCCATGGAGAGGCCGATAGTAGTTACGGTCTTCCCCTCGCCCAATGGCGTAGGGGTGATCGCAGTGACTAAAATATATTTTCCCTTCGGCTTATTTTTTATTTTTTCCAAAATGCTTAGGTCTATCTTGGCAATATAATTCCCGTAAGGGATAAGATATTTCTTATCGAGCTTTAATTTTTTAGCTATCTTTTCTATGGGTTCTTTTTTGGCTTTCTTTGCTATTTCGATGTCGGTAAGCATGTTTTTAATATGCGTAGGAGGGATCCAGGTCAAACGCATCCTTTATTAGATCAAGTTGTGGCTCTTCGCCGGAATACACCACCGATACAACGTCAAACCTTGCCTTTTTATCCAGGAGATTCTTTTCCTTGAGAAAGCTAAGCGCTGTTTTAGCGATCTGCCTCTGTTTTATTTTAGAGACTGCCTCGCAAGGCAGGCCACGCAAAAGAGAAGTCCTGGTTTTTACTTCGATAAAGCAAAATGTATCTTTGTCAAGAGCGACGATATCTATTTCACCGAGCTTCGTCTTATAATTTTTAGCCAGGATCTTATATCCGTGCTTTTGCAGAAAATCAACCGCTATCTTTTCTCCGGACTCGCCTAATAATAAATTTTGTTTAGACACAAACAAAGCTCTTTCTATGGATCAGGGAAGGCCCGATTTTTTTTAATATATCCCTGTGCTCTTTTGTAGGGTAACCTTTATTTTTCGAGAATCCGTATTCAGGATAAATGCTGTCGTAGTATAACATAATCTGGTCACGGATGACCTTTGCCAGGATGGAAGCCGAGGCGATAGATTTAGACTTTGCGTCGCCGCCTATAATGTCCGTACAAGGCCACTCCAACTCCAGGGCCATATTCCCATCTACGATAACATGTATATGTTTATACTGCCCGGGGTCTAATTTAGCCTTTAAAGAACTAATCGCCTGTTGCATAGCTACGCGCGTTGCCTCTAAGATATTAATGCGGTCAATCGCCTTCTCGTCCACTATGCCAAAGCCGAATATGGATTTCCTGATGATCTCCGGAAATGCCTTATTCCGCAAAACGGCTGTCAATTTTTTTGAATCATCTATACGATTGGAGAAACGGGTTGTCTTTAAAGCAACGGCAGCTGCTACTACCGGGCCTGCCAGCGGGCCCCGGCCTGCTTCATCTACGCCGATAATCAGATCACAACCTTGTTTTTGGAGTTTCTTTTCGTAATAAAGCACAAGCTTTTTAAGCAGCCTTTGGTTTTTCTTCCTGGCTTTCGATCTTGGTGGCGTGTTTGCCGACCTTGCCTCTTAAATAATAAAGCTTCGCCCTCTTTACCTTGCCCTGGCGCACTATTTCGATGCGCTCTATGCCCGGCGAATAAAGCGGGAATACGCGTTCGATGCCTTCGCCGTAAGAGACCTTTCTTACGGTAAAGTTCGTCCTTATTCCGCTTCCTTTTTTGGCGATGACTACGCCTTCAAACGGATGCAGGCGCACCTTATCAGTGCCTTCCGGTATTTTAACCAGGACCCTCACCGTATCGCCTACGTTAAATTGCGGGACCTCTTTTTTGGCAGCTTCTTTTTCCATAAGCCTGATTCTGTCCATTTTGAATTACTCCTCTCTCTTTTTCACTTTGAAGAAAAAAGATCCGGCCTTCTTTCTTTTGTCCTCTTTAATGCTGTTTTTTTTCTCCAGATTTCAATTTCCTTGTGATCCCCGGATAAAAGGATATCCGGCACGCCCATATTTTTGAATTTAGCGGGCCGGGTATAATGCGGATATTCTAATAGATTACCTTCAAATGATTCAAAATTCAAGGAATTTTTATCGCCTAATACCCCCGGTAAAAGCCGCACCACGGCATCGACCAATACCATTGCCGGCAATTCTCCTCCGGTCAAAACATAATCTCCGATAGAAACTTCTTCGTCTACCAGATACTGCCTTACCCTCTCATCCACGCCCTCATAATGGCCGCAGATCAGAATAAGATGTTTATATTTTGCCAATTTCTTGGCAGTTTTTTGATTTAGCGTCTTCCCCTGCGGGCACAACAAAATGACTTGTGGCTTACGGTTTGTAACTTGTGACTTTATTTTTTCTACTGCCTTAAATATCGGCTCCGGGCGCATCAACATCCCCGAACCGCCGCCAAAAGGGCGATCATCGACTTTTCTGTGTTTGTCCGCAGAATAATCCCTTAAATCATGGATATGGATCTTTACTTTATTTTTATGCTGCGCCCGCTTGATCATAGACTCATTAAGCACAGGCTCGAACATTTTAGGAAATATCGTAATAATATCTATGCGCATATTTTTGCCAGAAATTCTTTTTTAAACTCTGCAAAGTTATTTTGACTGATGGATTCTCTTATTTTACGCATCAGTTCCAGATAAAAATGGATATTATGCAATGAAACCAGCCTTAGGCCCAATATCTCTTCGGTATTAAAGAGGTGCCGAAGGTAAGCGCGGCTAAAATTCCGGCAGGTATAACAACTGCATTCATCATCTAAGGGCTTAAAATCCTCGATGTAGGGGGAATTCCTGATCGTAAGCTTTCCCTTGCTGGTAAAGGCAGAGCCATTCCTGCCATAGCGCGTCGGGACTACACAATCAAACATATCGATACCTTCACCCACTGCTTCGATTATATCCTGCGGCAGGCCTACGCCCATCAGATACCGGGGTTTATCTTCCGGCAATAAATTAGAGCTGAATTGCACTATATTATACCTTAAATTCCTGGGCTCGCCAACCGAAACTCCGCCGATGGCAAGGCCGTCAAAATCCATTCCTATCAGTTCTTCCGCGCACGTTTTACGTAAATCTTCATAAGTAGCCCCCTGTACGATCCCGAATAACAACTGGTGATCCGGCTTGGCAACTTTCCTGGAACGCCTGGCCCAATCCAGGGTCCGCTTCATCGCTGTCTCCGCCTGATCCCTGCCGGAAGGATAATGCACGCATTCATCAAGGGGCATCATAATATCCGAGCCAAAATCCTTTTGGATCTCTACTACCTCCTCGGGGGTAAAAAAATGCTTCATCCCGTCGATGTGCGATTGGAATTCTACTCCTTTGTCATTGACCTTTCTTAAAAGCGCTAAGCTAAAGATCTGATAGCCGCCGCTATCTGTCAGGATCGGCTTCTGCCAGGAGATAAAATTATGCAACCCCCCTGCTTTTTTGATCACTTCCCTTCCGGGGCGCAGGAAAAGATGATAGGCATTAGATAAAATTATCTGCGCCTGGGAATCTTCTAATTCCCGGGGAGAAAGAGCTTTTACCGTGCCTTGCGTGCCTACCGGCATAAAACAAGGCGTCTCTATTTCGCCGTGCAGGGTGGCTAATTTTCCCAGCCTGGCTTTAGTTTTTTTATCTTTATGGATTAAGGTAAACATTAAACGATTAACATTGCGTCGCCGTAACTATAAAACCTGTATTTTTTATCAATGGCTTCCCGGTAGGCATACCTAGCTAATTCTATCCCGGCGAAAGCACAAACCAGCATAAATAAAGTAGTGCGCGGGAGATGAAAATTCGTTAAAAGAGAATCCACTGCCTTAAATTTATACCCGGGATAGATAAATAAATCCGTCTGGCCTGCTTTGCTGCCTGTGGCAGCGTAAGATTCTAATGTGCGCAGCGTAGTTGTCCCGACGCCAATCACCCGTTTATCTTTAGCTTTAGTTTCTTCTACGGCGTTTATTGTGCTTTCAGGGATCTGGAAATATTCCGGCTCCATCTTATGCCGGGTGATGTCATCGATTTTCACCGGTTTAAACGTCCCATGCCCGACATGCAAAGTAAGATAGCTAAAATTGACACCCTGCTGGTTTATTTTTTCAAGCAATGCTTGGGTAAAATGTAGCCCCGCAGTAGGGCTGGCCACCGCCCCTTCCTTGCTGGCATAGACTGTCTGGTAATAAATATTATCCGACTCTTCCACTTCTCTTTTTATATAAGGCGGTAAAGGCATAGCACCCAACTTATATATGCTCTCTATGTCAGGAGCCGCAAATGTAATCTCATTTTTAGAGTCGATTGTTGCGGATACGCTCCCGCCGTCAAAGATTATCTTTTCATTAATTTTGAGGCGGCCGGGTTTCATCAAGGCTGTGAATGTCAGGCCTTCTTTACGGTTGAGCAGCAAAACTTCTACTTTGCCTCCGCTTGCGCGAAAGCCCTTGAGCCGGCTGGGTAAAACTTTTGTATCGTTGAGGACGAACAGATCGCCTGCTTTAAAATAATCCGCGATATCCTTAAAGACGCGATGTTCGATAGAGCCGCTTTGGCGCTTTAAAACCAGAAGACGCGCATTATCCCGCTCTTTTAAGGGATACTGGGCGATCAATTCTTTGGGTAAATCATAATCGAAATCAGAGAGCTTCATATATTAATTAAGTTGCGAAATCAAAGCGCCCGGGTAATAATACGCGAGTATCTCTTCGTAGCCATATCCTTGTTTTGCCATAAAATAAGACCCCCACTGACAGAGGCCCACGCCGTGGCCCCAGCCAAGGCCTTCGAAGATCACATCTGTTCCTGCGATACTTAAATTAAAATTAGTGCTCTTGATGATATTAGGGCCGATTGTTTCCCTGAAATCTTTTGCCGAAATCTTAACCTCTCTCTCGGCGGATAATATTTTTAAATCTGTTATGCGCCCAGAGTCATCCCTGCCTAATATCAATATATCTTTTATATTGTTTATCTTAAACCCTGCCTTTTCCAATTTATCGTTGATCTCTTTTAAGGACAATACATAATGCCAGTTAAAATGCGGCGATTCTTTACAGAAGCCGCAAGCAACACCCGTAAGCGGCGCGATATTTATATTCCAGAGCCTGGATGCGTCTTCTGTATGCCCGGCGCAGGTAGCATGGTAGAAAGCGGGAAAAACCTTGCCCTGGTAAACAAGGATCAGCCCTTTTGTTTCATCCACTGCTTTATTTATCCGGTAACGCTCGGCTGCCATACCGCTATAGACCTGAGAATATATGTCACTGGTCAGATCATAATCTTTACCCGCGCTCTC
>JALOCE010000078.1 GCA_023227925.1 Candidatus Omnitrophota bacterium | reverse complement strand
ACACGACCATTGTAAGCGCTTCAGCCAGGGCATCTGCTTCATCGCAATATCTTGCCCCTTATACCGGCTGTGCCATTGCCGAAGAATTTATGTATTCCGGAAAACACGCATTGATTATCTATGATGATCTTTCCAAACATGCCCAGGCATACCGGCAGATCTCGCTTCTTTTGAGAAGGCCACCGGGCAGAGAGGCATATCCGGGCGATATATTTTATCTGCATTCACGGCTTCTTGAGCGTGCGGCAAAACTAAGAGATGACCTGGGCGGGGGATCGCTTACGGCAATCCCTATCATTGAGACGCAGGCCGGAGATATGTCCAGCTATATTCCGACTAACGTAATTTCTATTACCGACGGCCAGATTTACTTAGAGAGCGGCCTTTTTTACGGCGGAATGCGGCCGGCGGTAAATGTCGGTTTGTCTGTATCGCGCGTAGGCGGCAAGGCTCAGGAGAAAGCCATGCGCCAGGTTGCCGCGCAGTTGCGGCTGGACCTTGCGCAATACCGCGAGTTATCCAGCTTTTCGCAATTCGGCTCGGAACTGGATAAGACTACCCAGATGCAGTTGGTGCGCGGAGCAAGGATGACGGAGATCCTTAAACAGGTGCAATTTAGCGTCCTGCGTTTGGCTAAACAAGTAATGATCATTTATGCCGGAGATAGGGGATTTTTGGACGACCTGCCGGTTGAATCCATAAAGAGATTCGAGGCTGAATTCTATAATTTCATGGAAAAGCATTATGCGGCTATCGAAAACGAAATACAGACAAAGAAAGAATTAACCCAGGCTCTTATGCAAAAATTAGACAAAGCAATTTTAGAATTTAAAAATGGGTTTATTGCGCAGGTAAAACAAAAGTAAATAGAGGAGGCATTTTTTAAGAGTGGCGCAATCGCTTAGGCAGGTAAGATCAAGGGTTAAAAGCGTAGAAAATATCAAGAAGATCACCCGGGCGATGGAGATGGTCTCGGCCGCAAGATTAAAGCCGCTCGAGAAAGATCTTTTTAGCTCAAGGGAATACTCTTTGAGGATAGAGGGGATTTTAAATGATGCCTTGGGAAGTTTTCGGTCGGCGAAAAACAGCCTGCTTCAGGAAAAGCCCGATAAAGATAAGAAGCTCTTGTGCCTGGTGACATCCGATACAGGGCTCTGCGGCAGCTATAACAATAATATCATACGCCTGGCAGAGGATTTTATTTATAAGAACAGTTCTTCTAGCGTAAGCCTGGTGATCGTAGGCAAGAAAGGGTTAAGTTTTTTTAAAAAAAGAGATTTGACTATCGTAGATTCCTATACGGAAATTTACGGGCATTATTCTAAAGCGATAGCCGATAAGATCGCCAGGAATTTGATCGAAATGTTCCTATCCGGAAAAGCCGACGAAGTTTATGTGGCCTATACAAGTTTTATCTCCGCCTCCAGGTACAAATTAAGGATTGATAAGCTTCTTAATGTCGAAGGCGCCAAGGCCAATGATATCGAATATTTAGTAGAGCCGGATATAAATAAGATTTTAAATGACCTCCTGCCTTTATATATAACAAGTAAGATAAGGACTCTTTTAGCGGATGCTTTTACCTGTGAATATTCGTCCAGGGTCATAGCAATGAGCGAGGCCACAGACAATGCCAGAGAATTGCTGGATGCATTAGTGCTTTTAAGGAATAAAATGAGGCAGGCGCATATTACATCAGAGATCATCGAGATTATTTCTTCTGCGGATGCCCTGAAAGGATAAAAATTTATGAGTGGAACAGGTAAAATCATACAGATCATAGGCCCTATCGTGGACATCAGGTTTGCCGAAGAACAGCATGTGCCGCAACTCCTGAATGCGATCAAGATCGAAGATAAAGAAAAGAATATTAATCTGGTTTTAGAGGTAGTGCAGATCATCGGTAACAATACCGTCCGTTGCGTAGCCCTGGATTCGACTGATAAACTCAGCCGCGGGATGGATGCAACGGATTCAGGCGTGCCTATAAGTGTACCGGTCGGGCAACAGACCCTGGGCAGGATTTTCAATGTTTTAGGAGAGACTATTGACGGAAAAGGGCCGTTGCCTAATCCGGAAAAAAGAAATCCCATACACCGTTCTGCTCCCGGTTTCGGCGAACAACGGCCGATCACCTCTCTTTTAGAGACCGGTTTAAAAGTCATTGATTTACTGGCGCCTTTTCCCAGAGGTGGGAAGATTGGTTTGTTCGGCGGGGCAGGCGTGGGAAAGACAGTATTGGTAATGGAGCTTATGCATAATGTTACCCACGTATTAAAAGGGGTTTCTGTATTCGGAGGGGTGGGAGAGCGCACCAGGGAAGGAAACGATCTCTGGCTTGATATAAACGCATCGGGCGTAGTCAAAAATACGGCTTTGGTATTCGGGGAGATGAATGAGCCTCCGGGAGCTCGCTTGCGTGCGGGATTATCCGCGCTTACGATGGCAGAATATTTTCGCGACGAGGAAAAACAGGATGTGCTTTTTTTTATAGATAATATCTATCGTTATATCCAGGCCGGTTCAGAGGTATCCACGTTGTTGGGCAGGATGCCTTCTGCGGTCGGGTATCAGCCAAATTTGCCTACTGAGATTGCAGAGCTTGAAGAAAGGATCTCTTCCACCAGAAACGGAGCTATTACTTCTGTCCAGGCGGTATATGTCCCCGCGGATGATTTAACGGATCCGGCAATAGTGGCAACATTTGCCCATCTGGATGCAAAGATAGTGCTTTCCCGTCAGATCTCAGAACTGGGCATTTATCCTGCAGCTGATCCCCTGGATTCGACTTCCCGCATTTTAGATCCCCGGGTAGTAGGAGACGGGCATTACAATACCGCCATTGCGGTCCAGAAGGTCTTGCAGCGTTACAAAGATTTACGGGATATTATTTCGATCTTAGGTATCGATGAATTATCTGAAGAAGATAAGCTTGTTGTTTTCCGGGCAAGAAAAATACAAAAATTCTTCTCCCAGCCTTTTTTTGTGGCCGAGACTTTTAGCGGCATAAAAGGCAAGTACGTAAAATTGGAAGATACCATCAAAGGCTTTAATATGATACTGGAAGGCAAATTAGACGATATTCCCGAGCAGGCCTTTTATATGGTGGGGACCATTGGGGAAGTGATGGAGAGGAATGAGCAGCTGAAAAAATGAGTAATTTATTTCATATCGATATAGTCGGGCCAGAAAAGATTATTTATAGCGGGGAAATTATTTCGTTGGTTGTCCCTGCTGAATTCGGGTATCTGGGGGTATTGGCAAATCACGCGCCGTTAATCGCGCATCTGGTCAAGGGAAAGATAACCTTAAGAGATAATACAAATGCGACTTTGATTTTTGATAACCAGGATCAGGGTTTCTTGGAAGTTTTAAAAAATAATGTAACGCTGGTCTTAGGTTCTGATGGCCCTGATATGCCTGATCACGTCTTGAGTAGTTGAGTGGGGAGTAGAAGCTCCTGCGGTAATTCCTACCTTTTTCGCGCCTTTAAACCATCCCGTTCTTATCTCTTTTGCTGATTGGATCCAGAAACTGTGTTTATTGAGGGATCTGGATATTTCGTATAGCCTCTTGGTGTTGGCGCTGGTTTTTGAGCCGATGATCACCATCACGTCATTTTCTTGAGGCAGGCGCCTTATCTCTTCTTGCTTTAACCTTGTCGGCCGGCATATCGTATTGAAGAACTTTAATTCCTCTAAGTGCGGCTTTAAAGCTTCGATGATCTCCAGGACTTTTCTTAAGTTTTGCGTTGATTGTACTACGACAGAGGCTTTTTTGATCTGTTTAATTTTTTTCCATGGTATATCTTCGATCGTTTCGATAGTAATAGCTTTATTTTTAAGCTGTCCGATGATGCCTAGTACTTCATCGTGTTTTCTGTCGCCTATTACTATGACTGTATAGCCTTTGTTTTCGGCGTCCCGGGCTATTCCATGTATTTCTTTTACCATCGGGCAGGTAGCATCTACTATTTTGTAGCCTAAGCGTAATGCTTTTTTCAGCGTATCAGAAGATGTGCCGTGGGCGCGGATGATAAGGGTCCTGCCGTCCCCGGAGGATAATTTATTTATTTTTTTTATCCCTGCCCGGCGGATCTGCTTTACCACTTCTTCATTATGGACTATATCCCCGAGCATATAAACCTTTTGTTTGCCAGAGGCTATTTTTAATGCCATATCAATCGCCCTCTTGACCCCAAAACAGAAGCCCGCAGACTTAGCCAGGTTTATCTCCATATTTATATTCTACAACCAATTTTATTTAAATCAAAGCCCAAATTTCATTTGAAAAGGCAGAATGTTGGCAATACAATGTATATTATGTCAGGGCATAAGATAATTTCAGTTTTATTGGTGGCAGCGTTTTTTATCTTCGGCTTTTGGCCGGCATTAGATCCTTGTTTTGCCTTAGATTGGAAGAGGCTTCATGAAGAGGCGGATAGAAAGAATCTGCCGGAGGCCTTACTAGCTGCGGAAAAACATCCCGGCTCAATAGCTGAGTTGTACATGCTGGGCCTGGTCTATTTGAATTTACATAAAGATAAAGAAGCAGAGGATATTTTTAACAGGATCATAAAGTCAGGGCCTGCTACTGTAGAGGCAAGGTGGGGCCTGGCAGAGAGCCTGCGCCGCCAGCATCAACCAGAGAAGAGCGAAATAATTTTAAAGGAAGTTATGCGGCTGGACCCAGGATTTTCTCCCGCCTATATTAGCATGGCCTATCTTAAATATATCAATATGGATTTTAATGGCACTGTGAGGCTGGCGTTAAAAGTGATACAGCAGGGCAGGGGCGATGTAGATTTGAGTAATTATGTGCGTGCTTACACTTTATATGCGGGCGCTAAAGGTATGATCGCGCATTATGGCGGGCCTGTTTCCAAGGTAATCAATGGCATGGCAATATTGCGTAACCTGAAAAAAGCAGAAGAATTACAGCCCGACTCAACAGCGGTTAATTTCGGGCTGGGTACTTTTTATCTGCTTGCGCCTCCCCTGGCAGGAGGAAATTTAGATAAGGCAGAAGAATATTTAAAAAAAGCTGTTACGCTTGACCCGTTGTTCGTAGATGCCTGCATAAGGCTGGCTCAAATATATAAAATCAAAGGCGACGATAAACAATACGATTATTATATAGAGAAGGCTTCTGAGATCGATCCTAAGAATGTTTTATTGATAGATACCTTAAGCGGTAAATGCAAATTTATCTGTGTAGGCCGGGAAAGGTGAATAAGGCTATAGGCCTAGCAGGGATTTTGAGTAGGCAGTAAGAGAATTTCTGTATTGCGGGCGCATGCGCAGAGTTTTATTAATAGACTCTGCTTTTTTTATTAATGAATTTACCTGGTTTTTTGCATAATCCAAAGCCCCGGAATCTGATGCAATGCGGCGTATCTCCAGCAGGTCATTTTTATCCGCATTATTTTTTTTGAATATCTGTTTTATACTAAGTTTATCTCTTGGGTTGGAATGATGGGCTGCATACCAGATAAGGAGTGTTTTTTTCGATTCGTGTATATCGGCCAGGTTTGATTTTCCGGTTTCTTTTTCCGTGCTGAATAATCCCAATATATCGTCTTTTATCTGGAACGCCCTGCCTAAATAAATCCCATAATGGGAAATTTTATTTAGTTCTTTTGCCTTTGCTCCGGCAAGCGTAGCGCCCATTACCAGGGGAGAACTAAAGGTGTAGTTCGCTGTTTTATAATCATATATTTTATAAATATCGTTTCTGGTAATTCTATCCATGTCTTTTAAACCATAGAGGAGCTCGATAAATTCTCCGCTGCCGGTATACATTGCCGCTTCGATTAATTTTTTTAACGTGGTTTCTTTGCGCTGCATATCTTCTTTTACGGCCAGGAAGGCATCCAAGGCCAAGGCAAACATTATATCCCCGATTACGATGGTCAGGTCCTCGCCGCTAAATTTCAGGCCCTTTTTTCCGCGTAGAAAATTATTCAGCATCGCATGCATCGATGGCCTTCCCCTGCGGGTAATGGATTTATCGATTATATCATCATGCACCAGCATAAAATCATGCAAGAGCTCAAGAGAGAGCGCGGATCTATATAACCCGGCAGTGCTTCTTTGGGCATAACCAAGATAGCCTATTACGAAAAGAACAGGCCTTATTCTTTTACCTTTTCTGGAGATGAATTCGCTGATATGGCGGTAGAGGGGGGGTGATATTTTTTTTAGGCAGCGTAATCTCTCTGCCTTATGCAGATAACTGGTTAGTTCCTGCTCGACCCTATTTTTTATTTTAAAACACATAAGTTTATGTTAACATATAGCTGTATCTAATGCAAATAAATTTGCGTGAAGGATAGGGGCGCCCCGGATGGAAAACCATATTAAATTTATGAAAGAAGCGATAAAAGAGGCAAGGCAAGGGTTGAAAGAAGGCGGTATCCCCATCGGTTCGGTTTTGGTAAAAGAAGGCAAGATTATCGGAAGGGGCCATAACAAAAGAATACAGAAAAAATCCGCTATTCTCCATGCGGAGATGGCCTGCCTTGAGGATGCCGGCAGGCTGAAAGCGCAGGACTACAAAAAATGCGTAATATATTCCACGCTTTCTCCCTGCGATATGTGTACCGGGGCGATCCTGCTTTATAAGATACCCGTTATTGTGATAGGAGAAAACAGGACTTTTAAGGGGCCGGAAGGATATTCAAAAAAAAGAGGGGTAAAGATCATTAATTTGGGCATGCGAGAGTGCAGCCGGATGATGGCAGAATTCATCGCAAGAAAACCCCGGCTTTGGAATGAGGATATAGGAAAATAAAGGCTTTATGAAAAAAATAATCGCCATTTTTCTTTTGACAACGGTATTCCTTTTAATAGGCCGGGATTTTTTATCTGCCGAGGATAGGAAGCCGTTGCCGCGGCTTTTATTTTTTTATTCCGAGAATTGCCATTCTTGCCATAAAGTACGGCATGAGATCATGCCTGTTATCGAAAAAGAATTTTTCGATAAGATCATTATCGAATACCTTAATAATGCCGATATCGACAATTATAAGTTGATGCTTGCTTTAAAAGATAAATATAATAACCCCAGGTCCGGGGTGCCGGTAATTTTTATAGGGGAGACTGTTTTGGTGGGTTATGACCAGATCAAAGAAAAGTTAAAAAACGTAATCAATGATACCCTGGAGAAACGTAAAATCATAGAATTGGATAAATTACCGGGCATAGACCTGGTCAAGCATTTCCTGTCTTTCGGCGCCCTGGCTATAATCATCGCCGGGCTCATCGACGGCATTAATCCATGCGCTTTTACCGTAATTGTGTTTTTTATCTCTTTTCTGGCATTCCAGGGGTATAGAAAACGGGAGCTGGTTATTATAGGCTTGTCTTTTATATTTGCGGTTTTTTTGACTTACGTATTAGTCGGCCTGGGGATCTTCCGTTTTCTCTATGCCTTACGCGGGTTTTATTTTATTACTAAGGGCGTCTATTATTTAGTCGCTATTTTTTGTTTTACCCTGGGCGTATTTGCTCTTTATGATGTCTGGTTATTCAGAAAAACCGGCAAGACGGAAGGTATGGCTTTGCAATTACCCGGGGTGGTGAAAAAAAAGATCCAGGCTATCATAGGCATGCATTACAGGAAGCCCGCGCAAGACAGGACAGAAGGAGCCCCTTCCAGGCATTTTTCGAGGCTGATCGTAAGCGCGCTTTTCACCGGATTTCTGGTATCGCTTTTGGAGGCGGTCTGCACAGGCCAATTATATTTGCCTACGATTACCTTTGTTTTAAAAGAGGCGAGCTTGCGATTGCGCGCCTTCGGTTATTTATTGCTCTATAACTTAATGTTCATCGTCCCGCTCTTAGTGATTTTATCCTTGGCGCTTTTTGGCGCTACCTCGGAAGATTTCGCTCTTTTTGTAAAGAAGCATATGATTACGATAAAAATATCCATGGTAATCCTTTTCTTCGGCTTAGGTGCCTTAATATTAATCGGAGCCTAAGGGATCAAATAACCACCCTTTTTGGTAATAATATAATATAGATGAAGAAAAAAATATTTATTATCCTGCTTGCCTTGGTTTTTCTCGCAGGCATAGGATTATTTTATTTGAATAAGGTAGTCCTGCCGACAAAAATCAAATCGTTAGTCATCAAAAGCCTCCAGGAAGCCACCCAGAAAAAAGTCAGCCTCGATTCAGTAGAGATCAATATTTTTAAAGGCCTGGTGTTAAAAAACTTGAAGCTATATGACGGTACAAGGACCCTTTTAAGCCTCAAGGAAGGCTCCTGCGTTTTTATTCTCCCGCTAATCTTTAAGAAAAAAATAGTCTTAAGCAATGTAAACCTTCTGTCGCCGGTAGTATTTCTGGAGCGCAGGCCCGATAATAGCCTTAACCTGGCGGATTTATTCCTGCAAAAACAAACAAAAAAAGGAAAGTTAGGCTTTGGTGTATTTATCCGTAAGATCAGCATAACTAATGGCCGGATCGATTTTCAGGACGATACATTTTCTCCTGCGTTTACCAAGAGCATAGATAAACTTAACGCAAGGGTATTTTTATCTTTGCCTGCAAACGTAAAATTTGATTTTAATACTTATATCCCCGGTAATCAGCGTATAGAGATAAGCGGTAATGGCATATTCAATATAGCCACGAGCGAGCTTCAAT
>JALOCE010000076.1 GCA_023227925.1 Candidatus Omnitrophota bacterium | reverse complement strand
GTCCCTGCGTTTGCCCCGTGATTTTTAAAAATAATGACCGACTCAATGCCCTCGATATTATTAATCGCTAAATAACGGTCCTTATACGCCTTTATAATATTGTTTACTTCTTCTTCGCTCATCAGGGCAATACAGGTATTGTGGCGCGGATTCTCAATGATTACCTCGTGGTTCCCGAAACCGTTTATAGACCTGTACATGCCGTCGTTTTTTCTGCCTGGCTTCTCTTTTGCGGAAAGCGCGCCATATAGATTATAGACCGAACGCACTTTCCAGGACTTACCATCGCCTAAACGGAATGTTTCACCCGGCGTTAAGTTTTCATTGCCCGGGCAGAACGGACAACCTTCCTTATACTCGGGTAACGGCTTTTCTTCTTTCTTGGCTTTTATAAAATCCCTGGGGCGCTTGGCCCTCTCCGTAGCAATAATAACCCATTCCGCCGAAACGATATTATAGCGTAATTCAGGCATCGCTAAGGCCCTCCTTTTTTTTAAAAAATGATTTATCTTGTGGCGAGAAAATAAGCTAAAGCTGATATCAGCGCTGAGCAGGGTATGGTTAATATCCATGCCCAGACAATCGTTCCGGCAACTCCCCACCGGACCGCGCTTAACCGCTTCAGTGAACCTATGCCCATAATAGCGCCTGTGATGGTGTGCGTAGTGCTTACAGGTATACCAAAGGCTGAGGAAATAAATAAGGTAATGGCAGCGCCTGTTTCCGCGCAAAATCCGTCAATAGGCTTAAGTTTGGCAACTTTTTGCCCCATGGTTTTGACTATCCGCCATCCGCCGAACATCGTGCCTAACGCAATAGCGCCATGGCACATCAATACAACCCAAAAAGGAATATAAAATTTTCCGCCCAATAGCCCTGCGCTAAAAAGAAGGCTGGCGATAATGCCCATTGTCTTCTGCGCGTCATTACCACCATGGCCCAGACTATAGAATGCCGCGGAAACTAATTGTCCTTTTCTAAAAAGATGATCTACTTTAAAAGGTGTGCTTTTGCGGAATATCCAATAAACAATGATACCGCATCCTAACCCAAGAACAAGGCCCAGTATCGGTGAAACGATTATGAATGTTACTGTCTTTGAAATACCCTGCCAAACCAGGGACTTTGGCCCGGCCTTTACCAGAGCTGAACCGATCATCCCGCCGATTAAAGCGTGGGAAGAACTTGTGGGCAACCCAAAAAACCAGGTGATAATATTCCATCCGCAGGCGCCTACAAGCGCCCCGAAAATAATCCCTTTATCTATGATTGCTATATCGATGATGCCTTTACCGATAGTATTGGCAACATGTAATCCAAAGAAAAGAAATGCGATAAAATTAAAAAAAGCTGCCCAAATAACAGCCAGGCGCGGGGAGAGCACGCGCGTTGAAACAACCGTAGCAATGGAATTCGCCGAATCATGAAATCCATTTAAAAAATCGAAGGTGAGCGCAAGTAGTATCAGAAATAATATAGCTAAGGTCATAAGGGTATCAGGCCTGTTTTACAAGTATGGAGTCTACGACGTGTGCCACGTCTTCACAAATATCAAGGACAGTCTCTGCGTCCTGATAGATCTCCTTCCATTTGATCACTGCGATCGGGTCTTTCTCTCTTTCAAAAAGTTCTGCCAGCATCTCGTCTCTCATTGCGTCGCCGACATTTTCCAGGCGGTTAACCTCTACACAGAAATCAGACACAGCCTTGGCATTCTTCATATTACGCATGCCCTTTACCGTGCAGGATACCGCGCCAACCGATTCCTCGATCACAGAAGCAAATTCTACCAGGTTTTTATTCACTCCTGTAAGTTTATATATCCTCAACCGGCTGACAATAGTATTAATCATATCAATGATATCGTCAAGCTCTTTTGCAAGACGGTGGATATCCTCGCGGTCAAAGGGCGTAATAAAAGTCTTGTTTAACTGCTCGATTATCGTATGTGCTACATCATCCCCCTGATGTTCGATAGCCCCCATCTTTTCGATAGCGGCATCATCAATACTCCCCTTAAGCACCAATTCCTTAAAATATCCTGCCGCACTAACGGCAAAACCCACTTGTTTCTCAAAAAGATCGAAAAAATTGAATTCTCTGGGAATAAATTTAAAAAACATTTTATGCTCCCTCCTTATTATTATTTTGTTTATCCTTCTTTGGCCAAAGTATTGAAGCAATAATTGATAGCAATAAAATACAAGCAAGGACTAATAATGAAGCGCCGATCGGGATCTTATATATATCCGCTAAAAGCATCTTCAGGCCCACAAAAACCAGGATCACGGAAAGCCCGTAATTAAGGTAACGGAAATACTGCATGATTCCGGCAAGAGCAAAATAAAGGGCGCGCAGGCCTAATATAGCGAAAACATTGGATGTATAAACAATAAACGGCTTCTGCGTAATAGCCAGTATTGCCGGTATAGAATCAAAAGCAAACATCACATCGGTAGTTTCAACGACTAAAAGGACTACAAATAATGGAGTAGCAAACCATCGCCCGGAAGTTTTAATAAAGAATTTTCCGTCTTCAAATCCTTTTGTGACCGGCATTACACGGTTGAAGAAGCGCAGGACAAAGCTTTTTTCAGGATGGATCTCCTTATCTTTATCGAGGACCATCTTTATCCCGGTAAAAATCAGGAACCCGCCGAACACATAAATAATCCAGTGAAAATTATGGATTAAAGCGATACCTCCGGCAATGAAAGCGCCGCGCATAATAAGGGCACCCAGGATACCCCAGAATAAAACTTCATGCTGGTATTTGTGCGGTATCTTGAAATACGAGAAGATCATTAAAAAGACAAAAATATTATCTACGCTTAATGACTTCTCTAAGAGATAACCGGTTAAAAACTCCAGGGCCATCTGCCTGCCGCCCCAGATGTAAACCCCGAGGTTAAAAACTAATGACAGGCCTATCCAGAAAGCGCTCCAAAGAAGAGCTTCTTTTACCTTTACTTCATGCGTTTTGCGGTGAAAAACTAACAGATCAAGCGCAAGCATGACGAGAATAAAAAGAATAAAACTAACCCATAATAAAAACGGCATTACACCCTCACAATCCTAGTAGATAATACCCCATAAATGCCGATAAGGCCGAATAATATAAATATAGCCGCGGCAATCCATTTGATCTTTTCTTCGGGGACACGCTTATGTATTGCCCTGCCAAAAATAATACCGATAGCATCCGCGGCGACCATAGCAAGGGTCGTGCCCATAAGCACACCTAGTATATTCTGATATTTAACAGCAAGGCTTATTGTAGCAAGCTGGGTTTTATCCCCCATTTCGGCAATAAAAAATGCTATCCCAACGGTAAGTATAGGGCCGAATTTTGATTCTTTTTTATCCTGTTTTTCAAGCCTATCTCCCCGGATAATCCATATCCCAAAAATTATAAACGATAAGGAAGCAAAAAAAGAAATGATATCTATGGGTATGACTGCGGTCAAAAAATGCCCTACGCTTATCGCAAGGGCATTACTCAATAACGTGGCAAGAAATATCGCTAAGAGCACTTTATAAGTGCTGTATTTCATGGCAAAGGCCATCGCCAGAAGCTGGGTTTTATCCCCCATCTCCGCCAGGACCACGAGCATAAAAGATGCCGCGAATGCTATCATTTAGCTAACCGTTTGCGCCTATGATGCCTATAAAACTCGATTATCCCGGGAAGGATAGAAAGAAATATAATCACGAAAATAGTGACTGAAAAATTATCCTGAATCAAAGGTGTATTCCCGAAATAAAAACCGCAGAGTAAAAAAGAAGCAACCCACAATAGGCCGCCAAAAACATTATACAAGAAGAAACGCAGATAACTCATCTTCCCGATCCCGGCGACAAAAGGCGCGAAAGTCCTGATCACCGGCACAAAGCGCGCGATAACAATAGTCTTTCCGCCGTATTTCTCATAGAAGGCGTGCGTACGATTGAGGTACTCTCTTTTGAAAATCTTAGACTTCGGGTTCCGGAACAACTTTTCGCCAAAAAACTTTCCTATCGCGTAATTAACGCTATCGCCGATGATCGCTGCCGAGGACAAAACAATAAAGAGCCAGGCCAGATCGAACGAACCGATAGCAGCAAATGCGCCTGCGGCAAAAAGCAGAGAATCCCCGGGCAGAAAAGGCGTAACTACAAGCCCGGTTTCAGCGAATATAATGGCAAAAAGCAGAAGATACGACCCAGCGCCAAAATTCTGGATAATGATACTAAGGTATTTATCAATATGGAAGAAAAAATCTACCACGCGGAATCCGCCTTTGCCTTTTTAAAGCTTAATCTTCCGTTCTTAGAATAAAGTATTGCCCCGCCTATTAAAAGAATGCAGATCACCATGGCAGCAATAACGCCTAAGTCAGTCCGCTTGTAATGTATAATAATAGGAGCAGCTAACAGAGAAACCAAATTAATAACTTTGATCATAGGATTCAAAGCAGGGCCAGAGGTGTCTTTTAAAGGGTCTCCGACGGTATCGCCTACAATCGAAGCCTTGTGCGCCTCAGAACCTTTGCCTCCATATAACCCATCTTCAATAGTCTTCTTGGCATTATCCCAAGCGCCGCCTGCCGTTGCCATAAACACCGCTAAAAGCTGTCCGGCGAGGATCACACCGGCGAGGAATCCGCCTAAAGCCTCAACCCCAAGAAGCATCCCCATTAAGAGCGGGCTCACCACCGCAATCAATGCCAGGCCGACCAATTCTTTCTGCGCCGAAACTGTGCAGATATCCACTGCTTTTTTATAGTCAGGCTTGACTTTACCTTCCATCAATCCCGGGATACGGAATTGCCTACGCACCTCTTCCACAATTAAAGATGCTGCTTTTGCTACTGAATTAATCGTTAAAGATGAAAATAAACACGGGATCGCTCCGCCGATAAGCAAACCTACAAAAACTATCGGTTCGGAAACACGTATACCGGTAACAAGCAGGCGTAAATTTTCCGCAACGCCCATCTGCAACTGTACCTTAGTCACATCTGCAAGAAACGAGCCGAACAATGATACCGCGGCAATTACCGCCGAGCCGATAGCCACTCCCTTGGTAATAGCTTTAGTAGTATTGCCTACTGCGTCAAGATCAGCCATGATCTGGCGCGCATCTTTATCCATATGGGTCATCTCGCCTATACCGTTGGCATTATCCACGATCGGACCAAAGGAATCCATGGCCACGTTATTTCCGGTCAGAGTAAGCATACCGATACCGGTCATCGCCACGCCATAGAGGACAAAAACTACAGGCTGGCCCCAATAAAGTAAAATTGCCGCAAGGATCGTCAAAGCAATGACTATAAACTGCCATGCGGAAGACTCAAAACCAATAGACAAACCGCGTAAAATCAAAGTCGCTGAACCGGTCTTGGAGCTACCGGCGATCTCTTTTACCGGCGCATGAGCCGTATGCGTAAAATATTTTGTTATTTCATCGATAACAATCGCCAGCAGGATACCGACACCTACTGAAAAAAATGCCCGCCATTCATGCATATAAAAATGGGCTAAAAACATAAATGCTACCAAGGAAATCGCAGCTGAAGCGTAGAAACCGCGGTTGATACTGGCAAGGGCATCGCCTCTCTCATTACCTTTTTTACCTTTCACCAAGTATGTTCCGATAATCGAAGATAAAACACCAATGCCGCGCACAAGTAAAGGAAAAATAATCCATTTTATCTGGCCGGTTATGGTCACTAACGCCAGGCCCAAAATCAATCCGGAAACGATAGTTACTTCATAAGACTCAAAAATATCTGCAGCCATACCTGCGCAGTCGCCGACATTATCGCCGACTAAATCCGCAACTACCGCGGCATTCCTTGGATCATCTTCAGGAATATTTTTTTCTACCTTTCCTACTAAGTCTGCTCCGACGTCAGCTGCTTTTGTATAGATACCGCCGCCTACACGCATGAATAAAGCAAGGAGCGTGCCTCCAAAACCAAAACCTAACAATACATCCGGGGAAGCTAACCCAAAAATGATAAAGATAATCGAACCTCCTAAAAGCCCTAATCCATCGGTAAGCATACCGGTAATAGTGCCTGTCCTGTAAGCGATCTTTAAGGCCTCGGCAAAACTCCTCCTTGAAGCAGATGCCACGCGGACATTGCCTTCGACAGCCATGCGCATCCCGAACTGGCCGACCATCAACGAAAAACAAGCGCCCATAATAAAAGCAATAGCGCGGCCCAGTCCGACGATCAACCTGACCATATCCGGGCTGTAGCTGCTAAAACGCAACAAGGCCTCTTCGCTGGGAGGAATAACATAAACTGAAAAAAACAAAACACCGGTCAATATAAAAATCAAGGGCAGTATGGTTTTTAGCTGCCGGCCAAGGTAAGCATCCGCTCCTGTGCGTATAGCACCCCAGACCTCCTGCATTGCAGGAGTACCCTTATCCTGCCTCATAATCTGTGCCCGTAACATAAGCGCGTATCCTAAACCCATAAAAGCGATAAAAAGAACACCCCATATTGAAGCGATTTCAAACACAGTTGCCTGAATTGAACCAAACATTTTCTTATTTCTCCTTTCTGATACTATTGTTTATAATTTCCTTAATTGTACCGGAAATAATCTTTATTGCCTTTTTTACTTCTTTTGAAGGCAAGCTGCCAAAATCAAGTGTTTTAGGTTTTATACCGACAATCAATACCTCGCAGCCAATAGCCTCAATAAGATAATCTACCATTATCTTCAGAGGCAGCCGATGCGTGCAAAACGTAATACCGTTTGCCTGCTCCGGATTAATCAGGGCGATTTCACCCGCTTTTTTTCCTGTATCGGCAGAATCTATGATGACCAGGTGGGTCGGTTTGAATTTCTTTATTTCCCCGGTAAGATTTTCCGGCGCAGTAGCGCCAAGGAAAACCTTAAATCTTCGCCCTCCGGAAATCTTACGGCAATTTTTACGAAGTTCTGACGCTACGAGGATACCGGCTACGTCATCTCCCCTTAATTCAGAACCGATGCCAAGCAGCGCTATCCTTTTGGCATCACGGAGCCAATTTCCCAGAGCTATCTTCAGACTCGCCACCAAAAACCACCTTTAATTTCTTAATATCTAATTGCGCCAGCTCGACATCCTTTGTCACTTCAAGGGCTTTTTTCAGGCAGGAATCAACACACTGGCCGCAATATATGCATTTACCTAAATCTATTACTGCTTCGAATTTTTTTTCTCCGATCTTATTAATAGTTATAGCGCCCGTAGGGCAATCCTTCATGCAAAGTTTACAGCCGATGCATTTCTCAGGATGAAAAATAAGCTTGCCTCTATAATCCTTAGCCATCTCAAGCTTCTGGGCAGGATACAAATTGGTAGCCGGTTTTTTAAACACCGAGCGCAACACTTCCCTAAGCATTTTGCCGGGCCTCATCGGGACAGGATTCCTTTCAGAATAAGATTAAGCAGTAACTGAAAAAGCGAAAGCGGCACCAGGTACTTCCAACAAAAATCAATCATCTGGTCAATGCGTAACCGCGCCACGATAGTACGCAATAATGAAAGCAAAGCTACTACCGCCATGACTTTTAATATAAACACCATAAAACCTATCCAAGGGTTAAATGCCAGGCCGAAAGGAAAAAATACCGCCACTAAAAGCGCGGCACCTACTATCATTTCCACGTCTATCGCCAAACGTAATATTGCCAGTAATCTTCCGCTATATTCCGTAAAAGCGCCGGCAACCACTTCTGTTTCTGCTTCGGGGATATCAAAGGGGACTTTCTCCAGTTTTCCCAATAATGCCACCGCCGATATCCCGAAACCTATCAGATTAAATAAAAAGTAGTATGGGTGCCTGGTATAAAAAATAGCGATATCCTTTAATGACCAGGTATCGGCTAATAACGCGGAAGCCAGTATGCTCATAAAAAGCGGTACCTCATAAGCAAATAGCTGGATAACCGCCCGTACAGAACCAATCCTGGAAAATAGCGATTTGGAATACCAGCCGCCGATAAAAAATGCCAGGGTGGGAATGGTCAATAAATACAACACCATAATTATATCGCCGTTAAAAGAAAACAAGGCCTCACTTTTCCAGAGAGGTATATAAAGAAAGGCGGTTACCACTGAAGTAAGGGCAAATATGGGTGCTAGGCTAAACATTTTCTGATTAGCATCGGTAGGAATGATGTCTTCTTTCCCCGCCAGCTTGATAAAATCCGCAAATGTCTGAAACCACGGCGGCCCCACCCTGTTCTGGAGCCTGGCGTAAATTTTACGGTCAATGAATTCCGCGAACAAACCGAATACACTTACGAATAAAAATCCGGGAAAAATTAAAATAGAAAAAACTGCTTGTGGCATATTTATTTTGTCAGCCTCTTCTTAAAACTCTTATTTAACTCGGTAAAATCTATCCCGCCTGCTTTATACCACTCTATGCTGAAATTATGCAGTGCTTCCCAAGTCAGAATTTTTTTATTTTTACTCTTTAAATTTTCGACAGAAACCAACCGGTCAGTACAGGAGAAACAAGGATCTATTGCCGCTATCACAATAGGCATATCTGCCAAAAACCTATCCTTCAACATATGTTTAACCGACTGTATGTTTGCCAGAGTGGGCGCCCTTACTTTTACCCTTTCGGGTTTTTCGCTGCCATTTGATTTGACATAATGGACGTCCTCGCCCCGGGGAGCTTCATAACGGCTGATGGCTTCGCCGGCGGGGATCTTACGCCCTACTTTCACTGCTATCGGGCCATCAGGCATTTTTTTAATACACTGGCGTACGATCTGGTAAGATTCCATCAACTCTTTTACCCTTACGACTGTACGGCCATAGACATCGCTATGATCATCGGTAATAACTTTAAAATTCATTTCAGCGTATGCCGCGTAAGGATCGTCGCGCCTTACATCACGGTCCACGCCAGAGGCGCGCGCAGTAGGGCCGACCGCATCTAATTTTACGGCCTCATCGT
>JALOCE010000094.1 GCA_023227925.1 Candidatus Omnitrophota bacterium | reverse complement strand
TGGCGATCGTGGCGCGCGCGATCGCGCGATCGAAGGTTATCGGCGGGACGCGAGTGCGGATATTTGCGCATAGAAGCGCGAGTGGTGTGCGCGATAGCGTGAGCGATTGTGAGCGCGATAGCGCGATGGTAAAACTCGCGCGAGTGATTCTCGGATGGATTCGCGAATATTATGCGCCAGAATGTGCTCGCGAGATATGCGATCGCGTTATTGCGGAGGCCGAGGCGAGTAATTGGGAAGATATGCGCGCGGTGGCGAGGGAAGCGATAGCGGGAGAGAGATGATTTGGGATGATGTGATGTGAGCGCGCGCGGACGTGGGTGATGTTGCGCGATGGTTTTTTTATGTGCGCGAGGGATGGTAGGGAAAAAATAGGTGTGTGTGGGGAATATGTGGAATATGTGGGGAATGCGCAATGGTGATTACGGTGATTATTCGCTATACTCCATATCGACAATGATGATCTTGCGCCGACTATCCTGAACGCATATGATATCGCGTATCCCGCGCTCATAATCATCAGCGTGCTCGGATTCATTGAGAAATTCAATCACGCGGATTACGGTCGCGAGCGTATTGATGCGGCGCGCGCGATTGACCGCGCCCATCGCGGGGCGCGCGAATAATTGCGCCGAATCGCCATCGCCGCGCGCGCCATCGACACTCATTTCGTCGCTGCGGTCGCGCAACGATAACGCGCCAAAACTCTCATCGAGCGCGCTGGCGCACCAATCCGATCGCGACATGTGTATCACCAACCCGAAAAGAAATCGCGCCGGAACATGCGCGCGCGTACACGATTGCCCAATGCAAGCGACGGCGCGCGGCATCGATTGTGCGCGCTCTTCATATTCTTCGCAATAATCCGCGGGCGGAATCGCGCGGCCGCCGAGGGATATGGGAACCCAATCCTCGACGATGTTATAATCGCGCGCCGCATCCCAATCCATCCGCGCGCCCGTCACGAAGCGTTTCTCGCATCCAGAATAGATAATCGCGTCCGTCGCGCCGCTCGTATCGAAGCGGATCATATCGCGCACGCGTATACTTGCGCCGGCGCGCGTTCAATTTTCCTGAATCCCGCCGATAATCGCATCCGCGCCGATGGGATCTCGATCGGGCGAATCAATGTGGACGCGGAGCGCGCCATCAGGTTGCGGCGCGGGTGAATAATCGCCGCCATTCTCGCACGAATTATCCATATCTGCGCCGACGCACGGGGCAATGTCGTTGCTCATCGCGATGGTTTTGCTATACCATTCGCGCGCAAACCATAAATCGCGCGCGATGGCGCCGTGCATTTTTGAATATAGACGCGTAAATACTAACGGAATCGCATCATGTATCACCAAATGTCCCCCGAAGGCGCGATGATCTCGATGATATTGGATAAACCCCACCAACGCGCGATTGCGCGCGAATTCTTCACCTCGCACGGCCTGATTCCGTTCACGGCGGGCACGCTCGCCTCTCTTCTCGTGAGCGCGTTACGCTACCGACGGCGCGCGGCGCTACCGGAAACGCTGACCGATCAACTCGCGGGTCTCGACGCGGACGTTGTTCGGCTGTTTGTTATCGCAGATCCCGATGTCGCGATTCTCATGTTCATGCGCTCCGTGCGCGCGGATATCGAGGCGTATTGCGAGGGATGCTATTGCGCGTCAGCCGATGCCGGATCTAGTTCTGGCGAGAATCTATGGCGAACGAGACGCGCTGCGCAGAAAATACACCCTGTTCTCATCGAGATCGACGATACGTCGCGCTGTTGCGCCGTTATTCTGCGCGCTGGCCAGTATGAAGCCTTTGATCTCGCGGCGATCATTCTGGGCGAACACGGGGCGCCCGAATGCTTTCTCGAAGACCTCGTCGCGCACGCGGGGGAGCTTGTTGCTCCTGCGCTGCGCGTATTCATGCGTCGCGCGCTGATGGGATCATCAATCGCGCGCGATCTTGCTTCGCCCCCGTTGCGCGTGCACAGCAAACGCGCGCCCAGTCTGAATCGGAAGCGCTCGCGGGGCGAGATCGAGTGCGCGGATAGCCCCGTATAATACGCGCGTTCACATTCGTGCGTACATTCGCGCGGGCGCGCACATGTGCGCCCCATTTTTTTCGAAAAAAAAACCATCGCGCACTGCTGATTATCGATTAGCGGCGCATTCCGCACGGGCGACCATCCGCCGTTCTACATCCGCCCGCGCGTCGGCGCGTCCCGATCTTGTCCGCGATGCCGTTGCGAAGCGATTCGCTTTTGCCGGCGATCGCGACGACGATCATCAATATCACCATGATGACCCAAAACCCAATGACGATATATCCCACCACTCTCGCGAAATCATCCAATTTCATCGCGCGCTGCTGCTCCTATATGTGGCGCGAAAAATAATTGCGCGCATGCGCGCATGCGCGATCACGCTTTGCGCGCGCCGAGCTCCCACGGCATCGTGAGCTTATCTTTTTTCGAGAAATACACCGCGACGAATACGATGCTCACGATAATAGCCGCGATCAGTATGCCAATCGCTACGCCCACAGAAAATAATGCCATCGCGCGCTATATTGGCGGGCCGAATAATTAGCGCTGCGCTTATTCGCGCTGCGCTTATTCGCGCGTTACATCATGCGCACCGATCGCACAGCGCGGCGGCGGCGGCGATCATCACGCGCGATCGATTGTCCCGCGCGCGAGGCCTTATATCGCGAGAGATTGTCCTTATAGATGTACACCATGATGAGGACGGTCATGACTACGAAGAAAATGGGGATGATTAGCCCCGCGATGACGCCACCGATGAGAATGGGATTCATTCGCGCGAATATATGATGGCCGTGATGATATCGCGCGCGATATTCACCGCGCGCATGAATTACGATGGCGATCGCGCGACGCCGACCAAAAAGAGCGCGTTCGCGCGGACAAGATAATCGTGGCGCGTGATATGCGCGCCCGCGCCGCATGATTCCCACTCGCAAGGTGTGCCGCATTCGATGCAATCGCATACCGGCGAGCCGAATATCATCGAAAGCGTTCGCAGATCTGCGCGCGCAACGAGATCGCGAAGCGCATCAATATCACCGCGCGATGATAATTCTAAGCGCGGGCGCGGTAGAACAAACGCGCGCGCAGCAATCGCGAGACGGCGTGCCGCTGATCCGCGCTCGCGAATCCCAAGCGCGCGCGATAGCACCGCGATTTGCGCGTCTGTTAGTATGAGCAATCGCGCGAATAAATCGCGATCCGCGAATTCCCGGCGGAGAATACGGGACGAAGTCCCGGGCGGTTCTGGCGCGCGAGTGAATGTTTGCGCAATAATCTCGCCAACCGCGATGGGCATTGGATGCGCGGCCTTGGCGCCACCGCGCGCGATTATGCGCATTTCAGCGTCCGCGTCTGCGCCAATACCCGACGCGGCGAGCGCGCGCTTATATTCGAATAAATCGCGCGTCCCCATCTCGCGATTACACGACGCGCATATCGGGCGTAGATTTTCGATGGTATCCGCGCCGCCATTCGCAACCGCGACGACGTGCCCATACTCGACGTTTGTCGCTATCGTTATGGGCGCGCGCTCGCAGACGAAACACATACCGCGCGTGGAATTACCGATGTATTTCTCCCACACGGCTAATTTCAGCACGCGCGGAAGTGCGCGGCGCGATGTTTTGGTTTTTATTCGCGCGCGCGAGCATGACGCCGCTGCGGCATCGCTGGCGCTATCCGATTCCATTTTCGATGCGAGTATATTGGTCGCGGATGGGTGGTGATGGCCGCGCGAAATGTATCATCGCGCGATCAAAATTCGCCATCGCCACGCGACGACGCGAGCAATAATGTGCGCGAGGGAAACTTTCTTCTCGCCGACCGCGCGTGATGACAATGCTCCGCGCGAAAAAAATATTAGTACACCCGAGCGCCCCCGATCTTGACCCCGTCGGGTCCACGAGATTGCTCGTCGCCGCTGTATGCGCGGCGGCGGGCGATGATACCGCGACTTTTGCGCGATTAATCATCGTCTGCTGTCGGCGATTCCCTTTTCCAGCGATCTCCTCCCGAGCATCGCCGGCATATCACCGCGGGACCCACGGCGCATTCGCATGCAAAATTCGACCCGTCGATCGAACCCACATGGGGAGGTGGACGCGCTCTAACGCAATACCAGTATTATCCAATTAACGGCGCGCGAATTCATTTTTTGCCTCGCGCACGGCAAAAAAATCGCGCCCGCGCGAGTTTTCGCATGCGCGAAATGGATCCTATTCTGCAGCGCGGCGTTGCGACATCGCGCAACGCGCGTTGCTCCATATGGATCGCGGAAATATGCGCGCGGGGTGGCGATTATACCATCGCGCGCGCTGTTTAAATGGTGGAGTCGCGCGCCTCATCTTCCGCGTCATCACGCTCACCCTGTAGATCGATCGACCTCATGAAGCGCGAAAACGCGCGCACGTAATAATCGAGGCATCCATGGTGCTGCATTATTGCTTGAGTCAGCGCGATACACTCGAACATCGATTCCATGAGACGATGTTTCGATACGGCTTTCGCGAAGCAGCCGCCGAAAAACGCGCCAACGAGAGCGCAATATCGCTCGCGACCCTCGTCATCGCCGGGCATTGCGTGAGTATAGCCGGTCTCCGCGCAATTAATTGTCGATTCGATGACATTATTTATTTGCGATAGACGCATCAGCGCGAGAGCGTGCGCGAGCATTGTCGCGATGGCCAAAGCGCTCGGATTGGTGAGCGGAGCGATAACTGCGGCGTAATTGCTTTTCTCGCTGGGTATTGGCTCGCGTCGCGCGAGAACCATATCGGCAATATCGCGCGCAAACATATCGGCGTTGGCGCGTAATGGCGCGGGGAATGAATCGCGAGTGGCGATATAACACGCGGCGCAGCGCACGCTATCCATATTGTCCGGGCGCAAATGCAGCGCCGCGATGAACGCCGGCGCGCTGAATTCCGTCCCAGTGTCGCCATCGCTCGATGCAGCGTCGTTCGATGCCATTCGCGGGTGAGATTATATTGCGCGCGGCGCGATTCAATTTGCGCTGGACGCGCGAGCGGGCGCGCGTGAGCGAGCAAAAAATTTGATGAGTCGCTCAAGCGCCGAGGCGCGAGCGGCTCATCCCCCGCGTTTCCGCGAGGATTTTTTAGAGATCATCAATGTCCATCCGGTGCGATGGTATTGTGACCTCTGCTTAGAGAGGTCAGATTCAATTTTTCTCCGGTGCGCGTAGAGGAATCACGCTTCGCGCAGCGCCCGCGCGACGTCCGCGAAACCAATCGCCTCCGCGTAGAGCGCGATGTCAATCCCGCGCCAAAGAGACGCCCAATCGCATGGAAAACGGCGCCGCGAGAGGAATTCCGCGACATCACGCGCTGCGCTAGCGCTCCTCACGCTTCCGCGCGTCGCGCCCTCACATGCCGCGCTAATCATATCGTGCATCGCGCCCGTTATGAGTTCGGTCTGCGTTCCCACTTGCGCGCTCACGATGCGCTGCGCGTAGCTAACGAAAATACACAGCGCACGCGCGCCATCAAGCGCGCGCGACGCGCCCACGAAAGCGAAGCGGAGCGCGGTCGCGCTGTGTGCGCGCCCGATCAGGATCGAATCGGCGATGCGCGCGTAACCATACATCATAACTGCGCACGCGATGCATTCAGGCTCGCGCGCTTTCCTATGCGCGATACAGGGGGGAATACCATCGCCCGCGGATTTATCGCGAGGATGCGTGAATTCGTCCAATAGTGCGCTCCAGCAATCCTCGCACCTTAATTTGGGCAGCGATCCGCACACGACGTCGAGCGAAATCACGCCGCGAGAAATAATATCGCGCAGCGCGTAGCATTCCATCGCGGATTTATGGCGCGCCCCGACCACCTCGCCTGCGCACGCCTCGCGGAACGCGCGATTCGCGAGCGCGCGCGTGATGCCGCATTTCACGTTATCGGCGCGCGTCAATGTGCGCGCGGTCTCAAGTTCGAGGAGAGAATCGCGCGCCGGATGAGTCACAGTGTTACCATCGGGCTCGCTTGCGAGCGCGTGTTTGCGCCACTTGCTGGCCTGCGGGGACGGCGGCGGATCAACGCGCGATTGTTCGATCGAGCGGTCGCGCGCGCAGTATTCTGAGTAATCGTCTGGGATATTCTCGAATAGGGTAGCCATCGAATATATCACCAAGCGCGTATTCATTTTGCATCGGCGCTGGATGTGGGCAAAAAAAGAGCCCGCGCGCGCACTTTACCGCGCTGCGTCCGCGGTGATATCCTGAATACCCGCGATCACGCGCATCGGATCGCCAATATCGCTCGCGCGCAGACCAAGCCGCGCGCTATTTTGCGCGATTGTCGCCAGCGGACCCAAGCCATCAAGCAATTCGTCGAGCGAATAGAATATGCCGCCCGCATCCGTGCGCCAATAATCGTGCAGCCGCCGCAAAATTGCATCGCGCGCGCCCGCGAGTCCCAGACGATCAAGCACGTCCTCGGCGCGATAAATGCGCACTTTATTGCGGCGCACCGAGACTTGCGACGCCGGAACGAGCGACATACGCGGGCGATGCGCGAACGTGATTGGGTGCTTTACGAACCACGCGCCAGTGAATTTCGCGGCCGGCGCGAGCCATTGGCCGTTCTTGATAAACGCGAAAATGAGCGGCTCCGCGACCGCATTCGCCAAATAATCACATACATCCGCGCGCCCGCCGACTGGAAACGCCGAGCGCTCGCGCACTATTCGCCTATATATCGCGCACCCAACGCATAACGCGTCGGGCTCCGAGGATTCGAGGTCGCACGTATGATGTTCGCGCGTACATTTTGATGGATCCGGTGGCGCGCCCGGCTTATCTCCGCGGAACGGACCCATGACTTTCCACGCGTCGAAGCTGTCGAGCGAGCGCTGGACGTTCGCCTCAACATGCGATTCGACGATCGCGATTTCTTCCGGCGTAGGCGCTGACGGCGGCGCGTCCGCGATTTCGCGGCTTGCCGTGAGTGATGATGGTGATTCCATTATGCGAGGTTATATTCATGTCGCGCGCGATATTCAATTGCGAGCACGCGTTGTTATAAAAAATCGCGCATCATCGCGCCGGCGCGGGCGGCGCATTCGGCGAGCGC
>JALOCE010000075.1 GCA_023227925.1 Candidatus Omnitrophota bacterium | reverse complement strand
AAGGGCCGTCGGCGGCGCGGGAAGACGCGCCTCCCGGGGACGACGACGTCGACGACGACTCCGAAGACGCCGACGACGGCGAAATCGAGATAGAGGGTGACGAATAATTGGATTTGATGGACGAATTCGAAAAAGACCTCGAAAAAACGAAAAAACGTAAACGTAAAGCCGTTTCGGACGACGACGTCGCTCCGATCCGCAAGGGCGATTCGATCCTCGAGTTCACGAAGTCCGAACTCGAGTCGAAAAAGGCGGACGTCCTCGGAAAGAAATACGAGAGGATGAGCCTCGAAGAAGACATCAAGAGAAGGAAGTTGGAGAAAGAGGCCAAAGGCAAAAAGAAGACCAAAATGACCTTGGACGATCTCGCCGCGCTCCTTTCCGAAGACGACGGCGACGGCGACGGCGGCGAAGACGGCGGGGACGAAGACGACGACGAAGACGGGGAGGGCGACGTCATGAGCGTCCTCCTCGCAAAAAGCCCAAAAATGAAAGTCCTCCGCAAACTGCTCGGCGGCAAGAAAAAGAAGGGCGGAAGCGGCATTTCGGACGCCATAAAACAAGTGATGGAGTACAAGATGATGGACAAACTCCTCGCGAGCCTCGACGAAGCGCCGGCGAAAAAAGAAGACGAGTTCGATAGATTCCTGAAAATGCGCGAGATAGCCGCACCTAAACGTGACTCGACCGACGACGTCGCGATGCAGGCGGTGAGGACGATGGCGGAGGCGTTCAGGGCCGACATGGGCCGACTCGAAAACCGAATCGCCGACATGACTGACACGGCCGCGTCCGCCGCGTCGTCGAACCGGCAGATGGACGTGTTCGCCGCCGCCGAGAAGGCGTTAAAATTTTCCGACATGCTCGACCGCCGACGCGGGCCGGACGTGAGGGCGGCCCCCGCGATGGACCCCGCGAGTTACGCGAGAATGAAGGAGATGGAGATGCGGGACAAGTTCCTCGAAGTGGAAGCGGAGAAGGAACGCGAACGGCAGAAGACGTGGTCCCGAATCGGGAGCCAAGCCCTCAATATGTTTTCCAAATTCGTCGACGGCGGCGGGGAGAGGCGCGGCCTCTCGTTCACGCCCGGCGACGCGCCTCCCGACGACGGCGAAGAAGGTGACGAGGGCGTCCCTATCGCCGATATGTTGAGCGCCCTCGGAGACGGCCCCGAAAAACCGAAGCCGGTCGTCCGCCGCGACGCGCCGTCGTTCGTGCCGGAAGTCGACGACGAAGAAGAAGTCGACGCGGGCGACGAAGAAGGGCCCGACGAGCCCGCGCCCAAGGGCGACGGGTTTAAGTTATTTTACAGTTAGGGGGACTGCCGAAATATGGGAATGACAGACCTAATGACCGCCGCCATCGCGGACGCCGACCCCGCCGTGCTGAAAGAGATGATAAGGTCGAAAAAGAGCGTCTTCGACCTGTTCGACCTGCCGGCGCTCGCCGGCGTCGCCGACAAGATGAACCTCCGCGTCACAAAGGAGGAACTAGAAGAATTTAAAACGTATCTCGCCAAACCGAAGACTATAATCGTCCGAGTTCACGAATACAACCCCGAAATCGCCAAAATCCTCGCCTCCGCCGACGGATATTCTTGGTTGAAGGAAAATATCGAGACGGCGAAACGGAAAATAAAAGCGGTACCAAAATTGAGGAAATTGATGGGGTATGCAGGTTGAACTCTGAAATACGCGAGGACGCCGAAAACTATTACGTCCTCGTAAATCCATCGTTGAAAGCCGAATTTAAAGTCCCACTCAAGTCTACCGTCGTCGTCCTAGCGCAGCGGGACGGCAAACTCGTGACGCACTCCGTCATTTATCCTAAAAAATTCTTCTCGAAAGACAGAGTATTAGAAGCGTCTCAAATTCTTACCGCGTGCCCTTATTGTAACGCCGGCGTGACGCCGATCCCGACGTCGCCCGCGACACCGAAGCCCGGTGGTAAAAAAATGGTAAAAAAAGACACCAAGGAAAAAATCGGAAAATGGTTCCGCACCAAGATGGCCCCCGCGACGGCGGGCGCGCTCACGAAGACGATATTTGACAACGTCATGACTCCCCTCGGGACGAAAGTCGTCGGGCCGCTCGTCGCCCTCGGATTGGGCTATCTGAACAACAAATACAGTCAGTTCAGCGTCGAGGCGAAAGAAAACGTCGAGACCGGACTCACGAACTTCGCAATCTACTCGCTCTTTGATCCGTCTCCCGAACAGTGGGAGATGATAAAGAGGGACGTCGAAATCGTAAAGACCGCCGTCAAGGGCGCCCAACTCGGCTCCTACGACGTGTCGTCCGCCGCGCGGATGATTAAGACCGCGTTGGTACGCGACAAAATCGGCCAATCGGAGTACGGCGCCTTCAAAAAAGGACTTGCCGCGAGCAAAAAGAAGAGTTTCGCCGTCGGAGTGACCTCGAACGTAAAACCAATCGCCCGTTCCGACATTCTGATGAATTCCAGGTGAGGAGGAGTCTGAATGACGACTGTGATTGACGAATTTTTCACGAAACGTGAGGTGAGCGACAAACTCATCGACACGTATCAACAGCACTATTTGGGCGCCCTCAAAAAATATTCTGAAGGCAGCCGCGAGGAAGGCATCCAGCCCAACGCGTTTTTGAACGCCTTCCGCGAAATCCGTCCCTCCGACTTCGGGGTCCTTTGGGACTCGACGACCCTCTACACGTGGAGGACCGTATTCGCAACGGGCGTTGAAACGAGGCTTTGGGGCCTCGCCGCGGAGTATAAAGTCCGCCAAAACCAAGTATTCATGATAAACGGCTTCTACATCGACCAACCGGCGCTCTTCGCCGAGGGGAACTACATCGTCGTGTATAAGAACGGAATCTCTCGGTATAAACGCGAGATTCAGATGGCCGCGATGTCCCCGGACGGGCGCAGCATGTTGACGATCTACAACAACCTGATCTTCCTCCCGGAGGACAGGATTGACATAAAAGTGTACCAAGCGACGGGCGGGCCGGTGACGGCCATAGTCAAGCCGCTCGGCGTAATCCTGTCCGAGAGAGACCAACTCGGCCTCGACGAAGAAAACGTCCAGGACTTGACCGGCGGGCTCTTCGCCATCCGCGACCTCGGTGCGATTTGAGGTGAGACGACATGGACGAGACTCAGATGTTATTGACGCAAAATAAACGCATATTCAGCCTCGGAGCGAACGCCGTCGAAGCGCTCAAACTCCGCACCGCGGGATACGACCCCAAGACGTATATAATCGTCCCGATCCGCGCGAAGCACTTCCAGCCCTTCTCCGGCGGCACTATCGCCGAGACGTTCGTCACGACCGCGAACAACGTCACGCGCACCAGGCTTTGGAACGTCGCCGAAGCGATAACGGTCCCCAAGGACAGTTGTGCCGTCATCTTCGGTATAGAGATAAAGTCCGTTTCGGGTGTCGTACCGTTGGAAGACAACTATATCGAAATCCAACTCAACAATCAGGTGAGGGCCGTCCTCGACCTCCGTGAAATCATGAATCACGACGGAGGGATGATGGTCATGTTTACGGGCGTGTTCGTGATAAAACCGAACACGAAGTTAGACATATGGCTCTACCACACCTCCGGCGGCGCTCGCACGTTCGAGATAAAGCCGATCGGGTTCATGTGCGCGCCGTATGACGTCATCGGGAGGGACTGATCTAACATGTCACAGAAACGGTTCGAAATCAACGCGGACGTCATCTATTCGATCCGCGAGTACGTCTCCGAGGTCTTCTCGACGCCGACGGTGGCCATAACGGCCCTCTCGCTCAACGTCTCCGGAGACGTGACGACGTCTGCGGGAAACTTCGTCGCGACGCTCGGCAGCGTCAGCGCGGGGACGACCGTCACCGCGGGGACCTCGATTGAAAGCACGACGTCCATGCTCTGCGGCACCGGGCTCACCATCACGACCGGCGGCTGCCTCATAAGCGCCGGACCCCTGTCGCTCACGACGGGCAACCTCGACGTCGACCTCGGCGACGTGACCATCGCGGCGGGAGACCTCGAATTGACCGCAGGGAACTGCGACATCGTCGCTGGGACCCTCGACGTCGGCGGACTAATCACCGCCGACGCGGGCATCAGCGTGACGACTGTCGGACTCACCATCGTCGCGGGCGGGCTAACCGTGACCGCGGGCGGCGGTCACATCGTCGCCGGCGGGCTCGACGTCGACGCGGGCGGCATAACGATGGCCGCCGACGACCTCGAACTCACGCTCGGCGGCATAACCGTCGCCGTCGGCGACGTCGAGGCGACGGCGGGGGCCTTCATCAGCGACGCCTTCGAGTTCATCACGCCTCGCTCGAAGTACTTGTGGGTGCACAAGTTCGCGACGTCCGCCGCCGCCCTCGCGGGCGCGGGCAACTCGGCTTGGGTATTCGACGCTGACGCGACGGCGGGTGTCGGAATCGACGCCGCCGGCGGCGGCGGCATCGACTCGCTCATCGTCGAGTTCCAACTCCCGAACGATTATGTCGCCGGTGCGGCCTACTACTTGCACCTCTTCGGCTATCACGTCGCCGCGGCGCCCGACGTCTTCACCTTCACGATAGGGAGACGTATAATCGCCGACGGCCTCGCCGCCGCCTTCACCGCGACGGGAGTCGGACTTACGATGACCTGCGCCGCCGGCGGCGCGCAGGAAGAGGCGTTCCCCGAGACGGCCGACCTCGCCGCGGGCACCGAAGCGCCCGGCGACATCATCCAAATTCAACTCGTCGGCGTCGGGTGCACCGGCGCGGCCGTACTCAACGCGATAAAGGCCAGCGTCAGATACGTCGCCGTCGAAGTCTGAGAGGGAGGCGTCCCTCTATTTTTCCATTTTTATCCGACCTGCTGAAAAGGGCGTTCAAGTCTCCCGTTACCTACCTCGGGTTGGGCACGCTCGCGATACTCGCGACGGCGATGGCGGAGCCGAAAGCGTCCGCGGGAACGAAAGGCCCTCGCAAATATTGGAATGTTCCGAAGAAATACACCGAAAAAGAGGCCTATATATTTCACGGCACGAACAACACCTATTTTAAAGACGGGGTAATGTATTACATATCGTGCGGAATAACTAAATATGAGATGCCGCCGATAGTGGAGGAGTTGTCGACGATATTCGTCGCACCGATTTCGCATTACCGTCGCATATTTCATGAACGGGACGTATGTTACGACAGAGACGCTTGGACTGAGAAGGGCGGCTCTAATTGGGCTGCCTACTCAGAAACAGTTACGAAAAAGATCGGCTTCCGAAAGTTGGGAGACGCGCCTGTTGGATTGATCGGCGCAGTGCCCTTCAGGGCTAAACTCGCGAGAGAGGTGAAAGATCCACCGACTGATGTTGACGATTATCTATTTTCTCAAGATTACGCGCCGCCTATTGATTTTTCGAGCCGGTTCGAAGACCTATTTTCCGCGTTGAACGCGAGCGAGAGTAACGACGACGTATATAGCGAATTCACAGACCCTGAGAACGTCGATGAATTTCTCGCATATTTCTCGCGGGAAATCGACCGACTCTTCCAAAACGACACTTGGTTGGAGAAATATGAAGACCTCGTCGACTCGTTGGAGAAAGCGGGATTTGACGTCGATTACGACGATGTCGGAAGCGTTTTAATCGCGTGCGAATACGACTCGCGTGTGACCGCATATTGGGAGGTGAAGGTAAACGATTATGTCGACATCTCTAAATTTACCGACGTATATCTCGAAAACGTCAGAGACGACGACGTAAAACGCCTGAAAGAGTCGGGATTTCGCGGAAAAGTGCATAAACTCGGCGACGGAGGGCTATATGGAGGTCGTTGACCGATGGCCCGCCGTGATTTCCCCGACATCGTTAAAGCCATCGTCCGCGTCCTATATCGCGACGTGAGCGACGGCGAAGCACGAATCGTGCCAATCACGCAATACATGCGTGAGTTGGACGTCAGTCCGAACACGTTTTACCGCGCCATAAAGTGCCTCCAAGAATCGGAGGCCGTCGTGAAGGGCGAGAAATGCTATCATTTTGACATAGAGGGCTACATGGAAGACAGGGACGTCATACTCGCGCTGAAAAAGAAGATCGGAGCCGAAAAACTCAAGCACTTCGTCGACGCGGAGTGAACGTGTTTATCACTGTAAGTTAAACTGTCTTAAATTACGGTGATGTCATGAAAGACAAAAAACCTGCAGTAGAGGTCAAGCCGGAAGCGACGGAACCCGAGGTCGGGACTGCCGTCGACGAGACGTCCGCGGACGTCGAAGAAGAAGTGGAAGTCGAAGACGCGCTCGTCACCTTCGAGAAGGACGACGCCGTCGCGATAGCGAAAGGTGACCTCCTCGTCTACAAGATGGAGGAAGTCGAGGTAGTGCGCCCGAAGACAGGGTCGGTGAAGACGCCCGTCCTTTGGGACGAGCCCAAAGGCATAAACGTCGTCCGCGCCGACGCGCCGATCACGGCGTGCGCAATCAAGACCGTTACGGCGTTCGCGCCGATTTGGTCCCCGAAATACGGGAACTATTACGACGCGAAAGACCGGACGAAGACGGTGACGCGCAGCAAATCCAAGTCCAAATTCACCGTCCTCATCAGCAGGCAGGGCGCCATGTATTACTTCCGTCACGGCGCCGCCGCCAAGAAGGGCCTCGCCGCCGTTGGCGGAGCCCTCCCCGAATTCAAGCCCTACAACATATCTATCGCCGGCATCGGCGACGCAATGGGCCTGAAGTTGGAGGAAGTGACCGACAAGAAGGTCGTCGAGGAGACCTTGGCGGCGGTCGACAAGTGGTGTGAGACGTTCAAGATCGTCTCGCTCACCGAAGAGGGGTTGGCTGAACTCGAAGACGTGATTTGGCTGCCGCTCGAAAAAGGCCCCGAAGAGAGCCCGAAGCCGTGAGGCTTCATTTTTTTCTTTTTGCCGAATCACAAAATCTAAACGTCGACGCCGGCGACGTGAACTCATGTCAGACGATGAAGAAGAAGAAGACGTCGAGGTGACGCCCGCGGCGGCGATAACGTGCGCCGCGACGAACTACCTCGACGCCGACGGCAACCTGCGTCTCGAATTCGTCCGTGACGACGCCGGTTATGCGATGGCTGAAAACGACGATGGCGAACGCTGCGCGAACACGACCGTCGGTTTGGTTTCGAAGATGGACCTATATCGCGAGGTCGTGTGTAAGTTCGTCGTGCCGAGCCTGCGCTCGAAGGGCGATTCCGAAGACAGAACGACTTGGTTTCAGCGTTTTAAGAAAGTAGGGGACGAATTCTTAAAGGCCATCTATGATACGCGCCTGAACGTGACTGCGCCGGAGATGGATCCCGACATTAGCGACGTCCTCGCCGAGGCGCTCCCCGGGACTAACTTTCTCACGCCGGAGGGCCGCGTCGATGCGAGTCGGTTTACCGACGTCCTGCTCGAAAAAAGACGGCAGGCGGGCAAGAAGGAAGCCCAATCCGCTTACCTCATGCCTGGAAAGGTCGGGAGAAAGGCCCTGTACGAGGAGGCGCTCTTCAAGTTCGTCATACCGTACCTCCGCGCGAAAGCCCTCCCGCAGTCAATCAGGCACTCTTGGTACGTCAAATTCAAGTATATCGCTGAAGATTTTCGGGTTTTATGCGAGCGTTTCAATCCCGCCTTCGAAAAGCCCGACCCCAAGGCGGAAAACGATGACATCGGCAAGGTTCTTTCGAAGCACGTCAAAGAACACCACTTCAGATATGACGAGATAAACATCCTCGACGAGAGCCGGAGGAGAGAAATCGTCAAAATTAACTACAAACCGGGTTACGTCCTTTCGGGCCCGGCGTGGACGACGACGCCGAGACTTCCTGTCAAGTTCCTCATCGCCGTCGAAAAAGACGCGATGTATCACGCCATCGGTATATTCTGCGGAAGGCTTGTAAGCGTGATGTCCGCAAAAGGTCAGATGGCGCTCAGCGGTATGGAAGACATCTTGAAAAAGTTAGGACAGGACGGCGATTTCCACCTCGTCCTCCTCGCGGTCACCGATCACGACAGCGCGGGAATGTCAATCGCGAACACGCTCGCCAATCACATGAGAATCTACATACCTAACAACAGGTTGACGGTAGAACGTCTACCGTGGGAGTTAGATCCGCGCGTCGTCCCGTATTGGGATAAGGACAATTACGAGATGGCCGGGAAGCCGTCCGCGTTGTGGAAGGCTTCCCTCGCGGCGAGGCCGAGTTGGGCGCTGTCCCGCGCTCCGAATCGCGGGTGCGAGATTGACGTCATCCCATCAGAAATCCTCGTCGACGTCGTGAAGGCGAGGTTGAGCGAATACGGGCTGACGGGCGAGGCGGACGCGGAGCGGCGCGTCGACGAACTCGTCGACACGAGGCTCCCCCTCGAGACGCGAGAAGCCGCGTCGACGGCGAGTTACGCGTTCCCGCTGCTCGAAAAGTACCGGAAGTGGGCCGACACGGCCGAACGTCATCTCGACAAGTGGAAGGAACTATACGAGAAGTCGGGGAAATATGTCGAAGATTTGAGGCGCGTCGAAGACAGATTCCGCGCTTCTGTCGACATGAAGAAGGCGGGCGCCGAAATTGAAGACGCGTGGACGAAGGAGAAAAAACTCGGCATGCCCTACATCTCGCAAGTCAACGCCGGCCGCCTCGAGACCGTCGCGAGAGCGCCCGAGACCGGCGTCGCCGTGCCGGTCGAAGAGACCCCCGAACTCGACGACGACGCGCTGAAAGAAGACCTGATTCGGAAGGCCGACGAAGTGGACGAGACTTTCGATTACGACGATTGGAAGTCTTGAGTCCCTCGTTTCTTTTATCTGTGTGACGTCGGTCGTCACACATGTCAGAAGAATTCTCACCCGAACCCGACGACGGCTCTTTCGCGTCGGCGCTGGACGGAATTAACGAGGTCTTCGATTCTTGGAAGGCCCCTTACGAACTCGTCGTCGGGCTCTTCCACGTTTTCAAACTCGGACTCGCGTATCCTCTGAAATTTGAATTGGAACGCGGAAAACTCCCGACCCTCGACGCGGGGATATTTCACGTCGACGTCCCCGACGCGAGGTTCGTCGTAAAGAAGGACGACTTCGTCGTCGACGTCGACGTCATGAGCGCCGTGCCCATGGCCGTCGATGGCA
>JALOCE010000074.1 GCA_023227925.1 Candidatus Omnitrophota bacterium | reverse complement strand
TTAGACAAAAGCCTGCTTAAGACAATATCGCAGTCCGCTAAAAAAAACAATATCAAACTTTATATCGTCGGAGGGATCCTTAGGGACCTCTTGTTAAAGAGGCCCAAGGATAATTTAGATATCGACTTTTGCCTGAAGAATAAGTCGATAAGTTTCGGCAGGAAACTGGCTGCGGAACTAAGATGCGGTTTTGTAGTTTTGGATAAGGAACATGGCGCCTGCCGCCTGGTGAAGAAAACCGAAAATGGTACCTGCACTTTGGATTTTACGGACTTTCGCGGCAAGACCCTGGAGGAAGACCTGCTGCACCGTGACTTTACCATAAATACCCTGGCCGTGGAATTAGAAAAATTCCTCAAAGAAGGTAAATTAGATAATATTTTAATTGATCTTTACGGGGCCAGGAAAGACTTAACGCGCCGGATAATCAGGGTAACAAACAAAGAAACCTTTGATGAAGACCCCTTGAGGATATTGCGCGCCTTTGCCTTTAGCTCCATATTGGGATTCAAAATAGACAAAGAAGTTTTAAGATTAGTAAAATCGAAGAAAAATAAATTATCCGTTGTTTCCAGCGAGCGCATCCGCGACGAATTATTCAAGATCTTCGATACGCCTGCCTCTCTTGAGCCTTTGGTTTTGATGGATAAAATAGGGATATTGAAAATAATCATCCCTGAGATAAAGCTCATGTATGGCGTAGGACAGGGGCCATATCACCACCTGGATGTCTGGCAGCATACCTTAGAGACAGTCAGGCAGCTGGAGAGCTTATTTCTCGAGCTTAAAAATAAAACAGAGATCCGCGCTTATCTTGATGAAGTCATATCTGCCGGGAGAAAGAGATCAAGCCTGATGAAATTCGGTGCCCTCCTGCATGATATAGGAAAGCCCCAGGCGCTGCGCCATGAAGACGGGAAAATCAAATTCCATGGCCATGAACGGATAGGGCTTAGGATCAGCGAAGTAGTTGCCAGGCGCCTGAAGCTGTCCAATGATGAATTAGATTCTTTAAAGAAGATGGTCCTCTGGCATTTAAGGCCGGGGTACCTGGCAGATATGGAAATAATCAGCCCGCGCGCCAAATTTAGATTTTTCCGCGACACCGCTAAAGAAGCGTTAAGCATACTCTTATTGTCCCTGGCTGACCAGCGCGCGACAAAAGGGCGCCTGACTTCAAGGGAATCCCGCCTGCGCCATGAAAAAGCGGTATCCTGCCTCATAAAAGATTATTTCCGGAAAGCCAAAATCAAAAAAACAGTGCGGCTTCTAAACGGCGATGAATTAATGAAAGGATTCGATCTTGAATCTTCGCCTTTGGTAGGCAGGATTTTGACAGAGCTGGAAGAATTACAGGCAATAGGCAAAATAAAGACAAAAAAAGAAGCATTAAAGACGGCAAAAAAACTTTTATCTGGCTTTTTACGAAGGTAGGTATATAATATTTCCGATATGGAAAAAGTAACGAAGATTTTGATCATATCTTCGGATAAGAACCTGAAAGAAGTATTAAGCTTCTGTTTCGACGGCTGGGGGTATGAGGTTTTCCTGCAAAGCCCTTTGTCAGGCGACATCATGCCGATCAAAAGGATCGCCCCGGATATCATTATCATGGATGTCCATTCCGCAAGTAAAGCGCAGCTTGAGATATGCCACCTGCTTAAAGACGATTTTACCACCAGTTTTATCCCCATAATCACCATGATCAATAAGCGCCAATTACGGGCGCAGCTGTTAAACCTTAAATACGGCGTTGACGATTATTTGATCAAGCCGCCTGACCCGCTGGACCTGCGCGTGCGTATCGAGATGGCAATGCGCAGGGCACAATACAGTTTTTATGCCAGCGCATTGACCGGCCTGCCCGGTGGAAGGATCATCGAGGAGATCCTAAAGGATAAGCTTAAGAAAAGTATACCTTTTTCTTTTGGCTACGTGGACCTGGATAATTTTAAATACTTCAACGATGTCTATGGCTACCTTAAGGGAGACAGGGTGATTATGCAGGCCGCGTATATGCTGTATGTCACGGTAAAGAAGTTCGGCAACAAGGACGATTTTATCGGCCATATCGGAGGGGATGATTTTGTTTTTATCAGCACCCCCGATTCCTATAGGAAGATCTGCCAGAATTTTATATTTATGTTTGATAAGATCATTCCTTTTCATTATTCTGAAACTGACAGGGAGCAGGGGTTTGTTGTGGCCCGCGACAGGAGCCGTACGGTAAAGAGGATCCCCTTGATGAGTGTTTCCGTAGCCGTGGTCAACAGGAATGAAGCCTCCAACATAAATAATATAGTAGAGATCAATGAGAAAGTAGCCGAGATAAAACATTACCTCAAAGGCATCTCCGGCAGTAAGTTTATGGCGGATAGAAGGAACCTTGGTAACGATGTATCTTTTCATCCTGAGTTCAATAAGAAGGAAGCAGCCGGCACGGATTACTATAAGCCTTTAGGCCAGATCTTGATCGGCAAGAATATCATTTCCGCCGAGCAGCTTGATGAGGCATTGGATATTCACTGGAAGAGAGGGATCCTTTTAGGGGAAGTCCTGGAAGAATTGGGTTTTGTAAAAGAAGAAGAATTAACGCAAATCCTGGCGGCACAGAAGCCGATCCAGGTCTTAAGTTAACTATGGAAATCAGGGCAAGGCAAAAAGATAATATAGTGATATTGGATATATGCGGCCGCATTGACGTGGATTCGGCTAATCTTATCGAAGTCGTAGGCCAGTGCATACACGATGGTTTTTGCGACGTGCTCTGCAATTTCGAAGAGGTGGATTTCATCGATTATATGGGGATCTCCGTGATAGTGATCGCCTATAAGGAAGTGGCCAATAATAACGGTAGGATGAAATTCGTAAATATCCCCGTACATCTTAAGGGGGTATTTTCTATTTCCGGCTTGGACAAGGTTATTGATATGTATGCTACCGAGGACCTGGCCATAGCCAGTTTTAAAGAAGATAAGATCATAGAAAAAATAAAAAAATTACAGTTACGCCGCAGGTTTAAACGCTTACCAATCGATATCAAAATAGAACTGAAAGATAAATTCGATAAAGATGCCGGATGCCTGAAGCTGGATATTTTAAATTTGAGCGCGGTAGGCGCTTATATCTTTGGCTGCGAGAAATTCAAGCTGGGCGATGAAGTGATCCTGCGGCTTAAGCTTGCTCCCCATTTACAAGAGATAGAACTGGAAGCAAAAGTGGTCTGGCTGCCTGACAAACAAGTGCAGCCGCAGTTGCATCCGGGCATGGGAGTGGAATTCAGTAATATTTCTTCTTCGGTGCAGAAGAAGCTGGTGGAATTTATCGAAAGAAACCTTTCGCTGATGTCCACGGATAATTAGGCGGATTAAAGTATGCGTATTGTATTCACATTACTTATTTTATTCAGTTGCGCCTCGCCGTTATTCGCGGATACCCTCTATCTTAAAAATGGCCGTAATATCGACGGGTTGATCAAAGACGAAGACGCGGATAATATCGATTTGGAAGTTTCTTTCGGCACAGTCAAATTCTCGAAAACCCAGATAGAACGCATAGAAAGATCAAGCGACGTAGAGGCCGCGGCTATCAAGCAGAGATGGGTAGTGAAGAAAGCCGAAGCGCAGGAGAGAGCCAGGGAGATAGAAGAAATAAAGGAGCATGAGCCAAAACAGGTAAGCATGGATAAGACAAGCGGCCATGTGATCGTGGAGGCGCTGCTGAATAATAAAGTCAAGGCCTCTCTTATCCTGGATACGGGTTCTTCGTTTATCGTATTATCAAGCAATATAGCCAAGCAATTGGAGATAGATGTTAATGATAAGGCAACGAAGAACGTGCAGCTGGTCTTAGCGGATGGCCGTAAAGTCGAAGCGAAATATGTCATTTTAGATAGTGTCCGCGTGCAGGAATCCGAGATAGAAAAGATAGGCGTTGCTATCCTGCCTGAAAAAGAAAGCGACGCCGTCTCCAAAGACGGGTTGCTGGGGATGTCATTTTTGAAAAATTTTAATTTTAAGATCGACCAGAAGAACAGTAAACTCATTCTGGAGAAACTTTAACTTAAAAAAATGCAGATCAAAGATTGCCAGATAGAGATAGTAAAAGGGGATATCACCGAGCTTAAGGTGGATGCCATAGTCAACGCCGCCAATAATAAATTGGAGATGGGCGGCGGGGTCGCCGGTGCGATAAAAAGAAAAGGCGGCCAGGCTATCGAGGAAGAAGCTATCAAAATTGGGCCGATAAAAATCGGCGAAGCAGTAGCTACTGCGGCGGGAAAATTACCGGCTAAATACGTCATTCATGCCGCGACTATGGGTTTAGATTTTAAGACCGACGAAATAAAAATAAGGAATTCCTGCGCCAGCGCTCTTAAGACAGCGGAAAAATTGAAAATAAATTCTATTGCTCTTCCTGCTTTGGGCTGCGGGGTGGGAGGATTTCCCCTCTTGGCCTCGGCTAAGATCATGTCACAGGAGGTATTGAAGCATCTGCGCGAGAACGGTTCGAATCTTAAAAAAATAGTTTTTTGCCTTTATGACCAGGAGGCATTTGAAGTTTTTCAGAAAGGCGTAATAAGTTACCTGGAATATGTCACGCAAAAGCTGGGGAACGGCCCTTTTTCTACCGTCGATGCCATAATCGAAATAAATGGCGGCGTTGTATTGATCAAAAGGAGTAACCCGCCTTTTGGCTGGGCGCTGCCGGGCGGATTTGTAGATTATAACGAGAGCCTTGAAGATGCGGTAAGAAGAGAGATGCAGGAAGAGACAAACCTTGAGTTGGAAGAGCTAAGGCAGTTCCATACTTATTCTGCGCCTGGAAGAGACCCGCGTTTTCATACTATCTGCACGGTATTTCTTGCCCGGGGAAAAGGCAAGCCCAAATCAGGAGACGATGCCGCATCGCTGGAGATTGTCAAATTAGACGAAGTTGAAAAGCTGGATTTTGCCTTTGATCACAAAAAAATCTTAGAGGATTACCTGCAGTATAAGAAAAGCCTTTAGCTTTCGCGCAACTGCTTTTCCGCATCGACTACATCACGGTTAACTACGCGGATAGTTTCTTTGATCTTATCTTTTAGAATATGCGAAGCGACTTTCACCTCGCTGACCTCCCTTAAAATCTGTATACTCATCCGGAAATACCTGACTACTTCCCCCTCGTCGGTATCAGTAAAGCGCAATGTCTTATCAAAGTTAGTCCCGGCAAGCCACGCCTCCATAGCCGAGGCAAGGTGAAAATAAGGGATCTTGCTAAAGGGGTATATTTTATATCTTTCTTCTTTATGTTTTATCCTGTCGTAGAGCTCTTCGCATGTCCTTTTGATATGGCGGCTGCGTTTTGATAACCCGGGCAGGCGCTGGTTCTTCCTTGGCTCAAAGACTACTGCGCTCGTTACAATCCCCAGGCCGAATTCATCCAGCTGCTCCAATATATTCTGGTCGTAGAGTTCAGCCAGGATCAATTCATAGCCGTAAACTGATTTTGCGAACTGCCCCTTTTGTGTTAAAGCGTTTTTGTCTATATAGCCACATTCTTTCAGGAGCTTTAATTTTGCTTCCAGGAGCCTGATTGCTTCTTTCTTCTGGTGGTTTTGCGACTGGAAATAATGCAGCGAAGACGGATAAATATCAAATAATTTTTCTTGATGTTTTTCATAAAGGTTGAGTATAGTGGCATAAGACGTATTCAACTGGCTCTTCACCTCTTCGGGCCTGCCGAAGATGATCCGTTTTACTTCTTCGTAATTTATCCTTTGCGGGTTCACCCGGCAATAGACAAAGCCTTCTTTATCTATCCCGCGCCTGCCGGCACGGCCGGCCATCTGGTAGAAATCGCGGGTTTTAAGGCTCCTTACATAACGGCCGTAAAATTTTCTCAATTCATCGAATATCACCGAGCGGCTGGGCATATTAATCCCCAGGGCGAATGTTTCGGTAGTAAAGATGACTTTTAAGAGCCGGCTGGTAAAGAGCCTTTCTATTACCTCTTTCATCGTCGGCAACATGCCTGCGTGATGATAGGCAACGCCCCGTTGGATAAGCGGGTATAAATTTAGCGCTGTCCTGTCGTCTTTTAAATCAAAACGCTCAAGCAGGCCGTTATAAAGCGAAGTTATTTTTTCTTTTTCGTTATTATTCAGGAAATTATAACTGTAAAGGTCGAATGCCAGTTCTTCGGCGCGCCTCCTGCCAAAGACAAAATATATGCAAGGGAAGCCTTCCTTCAGGCGCAGGTAATTCATTATGGCGTGTAATTTATTGGGTTTTGCGAATTTCATCCTTTTCATCTGCTCTAACCTGTCAATGACTTCATTGCCGCATTGGTAAAAGAAATGTAACGGCACCGGCCTTTTTTCTTCGATGATGGTCTTTACCGGCTTATTGTGGATGCTTTCGATCCAGCTGGCGAGCTGTTTTATATTAGGTATAGTGGCGGAGAGCCCGAGCATATTCATGTGTTTCGGCAGGAATATCAGTGATTCTTCCCAGACTGTCCCGCGTTCGGGGTTATCCAGGTAATGTATTTCATCGAAGATGATCCAGGAGTAACGCTGCAGGCTGTCGGGTTCATCCAATACTTTATTGCGGAATATCTCGGTAGTCATGATCAATACGGGCGCATACGCGTTTATAGAGACGTCTCCGGTCAATATGCCGATATTCTCTCCGAATTGGCCCTGGAAGTCGCGGAACTTTTGGTTGGAAAGGGCCTTGATGGGAGCGGTATAGATCACGCCTAATTTATTCTGGATGGCGCCGGCAATGATGTGCTCGGCGATGGCGGTCTTGCCTGCGCCGGTCGGAGCGGAAACGATTACCGAATGCCCCTGGTTTATCTGGTCAATAGCCTCTTGTTGGAATTTATCATAAATCATGATATAGGTGTGTTAATCCCGCCCTATCTATTTATATTAATGAAAGGCGGGATAAGTTCGGGCAAATAACTTATGTTCTCCGCCTTCGGCGGATCCATAAGTTATGCCCTCACTTATTATATTCTAAAATCATTGATTTATCTATTAAAAAAGAGTAAAATGAAAAATATGAAGAAGGCTAACAAGATATTTTATTTGGTTGTATTGTTATTTTTGGCAGTCCTGGTTTACGCCGATGAACCGGTAAGGATCTACAATAGGGGAGATGGGACATTCACCGTCCCCATCGGTAAGATCTATAACTATACCGATATCATGGTAAAAAGGGTTGTTGACGGCGATACCCTGTTGTTGGAATCAGGGGAGAGGGTGCGGCTGATCGGGATAGATACGCCTGAGATACATGAGTCCGATAAGCTCTATCGCGACAGCCAAAAGACAAAGGTAGTCACCAGCGCCATCAAAAAATTAGGCAAGCGCGCGTATGAATTTACCAAAAAATTAGCAGAAGGCAAACGCGTAAGCCTGGAATTCGACCTGGAAAAACACGATAGATATAAGAGGCTATTGGCTTATGTATTTTTAAAAGAAGACGGGACATTCTTGAATGCCGAAATCGTAAAACAGGGATACGCATCTTTGTTGACTATCCCGCCAAATGTGAAATACCAGGATGTTTTCTTAAAATTATACCAGGAGGCCCGCGCAAATAAACGCGGCCTTTGGGGCGAGGAAAAATAAGAGGAGGAAGTTATGTTAAGATATTTGACCGCGGGCGAATCACACGGCAAGGCTTTATTGGCGATATTGGAAGGTGTGCCGGCCGGCCTGAAGCTGGACGCGCAAAAAATAAATTATGAATTAGCGCGCCGGCAGGAAGGTTATGGTCGCGGCGAGCGTATGCGTATCGAGAAAGACAAAGTGCAATTGCTCTCCGGTTTAAAAAAAGGCATAACCTTAGGCAGCCCTATCGGCTTGCTGATTGAAAATAAAGATTCCAGCATCGAAAGGATGCCGCCTGTTTTTTTCCCCCGGCCCGGGCATGCGGATTTAGCCGGCCTCCTGAAATACGGCTTTAAAGACATAAGGAATGTATTGGAGCGCGCCTCTGCCAGGGAGACTGCCAGCCGTGTTGCCATAGGCGCGGTATGCAAAGTTTTTTTAAATGAATTCAAGATCAAGGTATCAAGTAAGGTTTTGTTGATCGGCGGAGAATGCTCTCCGCAGGCAATGATGAGAAAGATTATCAGGGCCAAAAACAATAAAGATACCGTCGGAGGCATCTTCGAGGTCGAGGCAACCGGCGTGCCGGCGGGTTTGGGCAGCCATGTCCAGGCAGACAGGCGTTTGGATGCCAGATTATCCCAGGCAATAATTTCCATCCCCGGCATCAAGGCCGTGGGTTTTGGTTTAGGTTTTGGATACGCTTACAGGTTTGGCTCGGAATGCCACGACGCCATTTACTATGCGAAAGATAGAAGCCTGCCTGCCGGCAGGCAGGGCTATTTCCGCAAAACCGATAACGCCGGCGGTATCGAGGGTGGAATGTCTAATGGCGAAGAGATCATTATCCATGCCTGCATGAAACCAATCGCTACTTTAGTCAAGCCGTTGGCTTCGGTCAATATACTGAATAAAAAATCCGGCAAGGCTTCTGTCGAGCGTTCGGATACCTGCGTTGTAGAGTCTGCAGGCGTGATCGCGGAGGCAGAGGCTGCTTTTGTCCTGGCCGACGCATTGATAGAAAAATTCGGCGGCGATTTCCTCGAGGATATAAAGCTGGGTTACCGGAATTACCTAAAACGGATAGGTTGATGGACGCGTCATTCCCTATAGACCTGGTTATTTCATTTGCATGCCTTCTTTTGACGCTGTTATTATTGACAGGGAGAAAGGCGTTTTCGCTAAAAAGTTACGGTTGGTTCCTTTTTAGCCTGAATTTAAGCTGGTTTATATTCTTATTGGTTTTAAGGGTAACCTGGAATATATTAGATTACCTGCTGATCAACTTGCAGCCGAGCTTAAGGACAGTTATTGCCAGTGGTTTTTACAATGTAATAATCATCGCCGCTGTTATACTCTACGTCTGGCTTTTAGCCAGGTCGTTTAGCCTTAATTTTTACGGCGCCTCCGGAACATTCCTAATAAGCAACTTGTGTTATTTTATTGTTATTTTCGTATTTTTTATTTTATCCGGCCAGAAGCTGGGTATAGAACCGTTTATAAAAGATTATCTTTCTGACGTAGACAAA
>JALOCE010000073.1 GCA_023227925.1 Candidatus Omnitrophota bacterium | reverse complement strand
CCGCCACGAAATTCACGATGGCCGATTTGCCGATGCCCGGCGCGCCGAGGATGAGGACCGGCGTCTTCGTTTTGATCGCTTGGAGAATGGTTTTTACGAGGTTCGAGGATTTCATCGTCTTTCTCCATCGATCGATCCCTTGGCCGGGCCTCGATCGAATCGGGAGGGCTTGGAAACCTCCCTTGCCGCCTTACATCCGGTTGCCATTCCCGGATGTCCTCGGCGATTTACTTCACCGTGGATGCCATCCCCGTTTTCTTTTTCACCTCCCGGCCGGGCAACCTTCCGAATTACCGTCTCCGGTTTATTCGTTTATCCGTTCGCCGCGTCTCGATGATCGAAGGTCCGTCTCCTCGACGTTTGCCCTTTTAACGTCCTCGTCAGCCGTTCCTCCGTTCGTTCGATTGGCTTCGATTGATCGGAGGGGTTGCGGATTTGGAACGCCGGTACTTTTAGGATTCTTGGGGGGCTATGGATCGGTGAGCGTTCCCGGCTCTCTTCGATTCCGGTTTCCTCCGCGTGCCGCCGTCCTCCGGTTCCCGGCACCGTTTCCGCTCCCGATTATTTTTTCAAATATCCCGAACCGTTCTCGGCCGGTTCGTCGCCTTCCCTCCCGGGGACATCCTTATTATATAAAACGTAATTAAACGAAATCAACCACGCTCTCGGGGGATGTCCCTGTATCCTTAGTAGTCTTGGGGGCCTACGTGGGCCGAAAAAAGTTTATAAACTACCCCATAGTTTTTGGGGTGTTTTTGGGGTTTTTCCCGAGTACTCCCGGGCGCGCCGGGAGGTCCGGCCGGGCCATCTTCTTTTAGAGCGGTTCCCGGATCGGCCGAATCGATCCCACGGGAAGGGCCGTTTCCCCGAGAACACGCCATTCGGAGCGTTCCTCGATCCGCCCGGATCGGCCCTTTTCCCGAACGCCGTTTTTAGGGTTTTAAAAAAAAGACAACGCCGTTTCATTAATGGTACCGTATTGACCGCAATATGGTATCGTATTGCGTTATTTCGTTTTCCTCTCGGGGAAAACGACAATATGGTACCGTATTGTCCTAAATACGGTACTCTATTTTCGCTATACTCTATTTTACTCTTCTCTTCTCTTCTAAGTCTTATCTTCTCTTGGAGGTCTTAAATCTTGCCGGAAAGGGCGCGTTGTTCGTCCCATTTCGCGCGGCCGATATCCTGCCATTCGCGGCCCTCGGTGTAGCCGTTGAACGTCTCGTATTGAGCGAGGCCGTGGGCGATCATATATTGCCGCATCGATCGACATTGGGCGATGGAAGGCATTTTGTGGCCGAATTCATTTTTATATCCCGCGGCCTTCGGATCGAATCCGTCTCCATCGATCTCGGCTCCGGGATAGGACGCCGAAAATCCTGCCATCGACTCGGGTGAATTCGGGCCGTGGATTTGTTCGACGATGCAGGGGTATTTTTCCTTTAAAGGAATCGTCACGCCCTCGCGCGTGTTCGGTCCGGAGATCGACACGACAATCCGTTCCTCCGGCACCCCGCACCGCTTCAATTCATCGATCCAAAACTCATGCCATTCGCGGAGGATCGCATCGACCTCGGCCATCGTTTCCGTTCCCTCCGGAGGCCGGGCCATTTCGTTCCCCGGCATAATCCGATAATCGAGGCCGGGAATCGAACGGACAAAGGCGGCGATTCGCTTGATCATTTCGAGTTGGAAATCCTTCATCGCGCCACCGGCCTCCGATCCGAATCCGCCGTACACTCCGCCCGTATGAATCCCGTAGCCGCGGCCGATCGATCCGTCCATTTTGGTGTATTCGGAGAAGCCGTCCGCGCCGTGATGTTGAACGTTTTGCATGAGCGGATTATGCCGCTTGTCGTCACCGTGTTTCAGCGAACACCAATCGTAAATGCTCAACGTCACCCGGATCCCACGCTCGGCGCACATCCCGAGGATGATCCGCCATTTGTCCCATATCGCCTCGTTCCACGGTTCGCCGTATTCGTCCGAACGCGAAATGGTAAAGAGGGGGAAGGTTTGGCCTTCGAATTCGCCGCCGGTTTCCACCCACCACCCCACCTGTTTGTACGGAGAGAAGTGCCATCCTGCCACGGCGAGGTTGAGGGGCCACGTGAAATCGAAAAAATACCGTTGGAGGGAACCGCCGGCCACGACCAACGCATCGAGGTAGGCGGCGATTAGGGCGAGGTCAACGGGAATGATTTGATAATAATCCATCCCGGTCCGCGGGAAGGACGGATCGGCCACGGGAACGCACACCGCGCATATCGTCGTCGGCTCGGTTCCCGGCTCGTATTCCCTCTCCGCCGTCGATCGACAATATGGCCCGGGCCGCTTCCCGGACACCGTACACACCGTCACCCGGATCGGTTCCGGAGGCGCGCCGTGGACCGTACACGCCTCGATCGGCGGCACCGGTTCCCCGGGCCGTGGATCGACGTAGTACCTCCGCTTCACCGTCTCCACGCAATATTCGTTCGCGAGGAGGCCCGAGAGGGCGCAAATGGTCAATTCTTTCGTCGGCCGTTTTTTAAAGAAGCACATCGTTCACCCCTTTTTTACAAATTCCAATCTCAACTCGACAAGCCGCTCGAGGGATTTGGCTTGACGTTCGCCTATGGCGACCAATTGGGAAAGGTGTTGATCGAATTCGATTATTTTCTTTTCGACCTCGTTGAGTTTGGTACACATTAGACCTTGTTCTTGGGCGTGAAGGTTGAAGCGAACCGATTTGGCAAAGAGGTCTTGGGAGGAACCGTTTCCGGCCGTGACCGGAACCGGCCGGTAGGACCGGATGAGTTTCGTGATCGCGTTGATAATCATCACGACAAAAAGCAAGGCGACCAATCCTCCCATCGTGTTCAAGAGGACGGGCGAGATGGCGGACAATTCATTTCCCATTTTAGGCTCCTAAAATTTATCCCGGACCGACAAACGAATAGGGAACGATTTTGAAATATTCGAACGAGGCCGTCACGGCCGGTTGATTGTACCAATTCCCGATGAATAGGCCGGCGCAAAGGCCGCCGCGCGCGGTAGGATTGGAATAGGTGTAAAGGAGCGTCCAATTCGTTCCATCGGTCGAATAATAAAAATACCATTTGGCGTATTTGTGAGATCCCATACACCGGATTTTGAGCCATTTCGGGATGGTCGAGTTCGCGGCCGTGGCGAGAGACGAGGAGGCGTCCTCAACGGAAATGTTATTCAACCCATCTCCGGTCGAGAAAATCTGCTCGAGGTAAACGTTCCCGGCCGAGGCCCACGCGATTCCATCCGGGCCGATGAACATCCCGGCCTTCGTTCGTTCGCCCTTATTGTAGGCGGACAATTTCGTTTCGATCTCACACGGCCAATAGGGAACCGGAAGGAAGGCCCGGGGATTCCCGCTCGAGCAATCCTGTCCCGCGGAGCCGACAAAATCGAGCGTCCCTCCTGCGCTTTCCGTGATGGTCTTACTCGCTCCGGTTCCATACGTCACCCATTCCGCGAATAGAGACGAGTCGGCGAAATTGTCAACGAACGAATCGAGGCCGCCCGGTGCGGCTTGTGCGCCCGGCACCCAAGCATTATCGGCCGCGCTCCATATCAAAATATCTCCATCGGCCGGTTCGCCGGAGGAGATGAGGACGTCCGACAATTCCGCCATCGACGTCGCTCCTCCGCCTCCCGGTCCCGGCACCCACGCGTTTGCCCCGGCGTCCCAAAGGAGCGCATCGCCATCCGTGGCCCCTCCGCTCGGGAGTTGAACGTCGCCAAGGTTGGCGAGGAAAATCGATCCGCTAAAGGAACCCGGCTCCCACGCGCCATCAGCGGCAACCCAAATAAGGACATCGCCATCGGCCGGCTCCCCGGAGGATATCAACACGTCGGATAATTCGGACACCGCATGCGAATGGGCGGCAAGAGCGAAGGCGGCGGCCTCGTATCCGTCAAGCAGGTCGGCATTAAGATTCGCGACCATCGTCTCGCTCGCGACTACGAGCGGAGGCGTTCCCGTCGCCACGGTCGATTTTAATTGCGTCCCTTCGACATATCCGAACATCGAAAGATTGAGGCCGGAGTCGATCAGCCCGGCTTGGACCAACGAGCCGAGGGCGTTTATCCAAAACCGAATCCGCCCGGCCTCGGTCGAGGCCGTTCCTCCGATATCGTTTTTCAAATGGCGGTCAATTCCTTGCGTCTCATAAAATACGTACAAATAATTTTCGTCGGCCGCGATGCCGAGCGGCGTATGGCCGAGGGTCGTGACGCCGGTATAATATTTATTGAGCGTAGTCGGGTTGATTTTCGTAGCGGTTTTCGAGCCATCATTATAAACGACATAAAACCGCTCTTCCGCGCCTTCCGCGTAGTGGTAAATTCTTTGCGAAGCGGAGCCGAAAGTATCCGTACCGTCTGCAACGTGGGAGCAGTCGGCGGCCGAAAATTTCCGGCATTTTATATCTCCGGAGCCGGCTTCGGCGATGGCATAAATGTAGGCCCCGGCCGCATCGAGGTCAAAGTCATAAATCGAGTAGACGTGGCTCCCGTCATAAAATGGGACGGAAAGGGTCGCATTTAAGGTCATGTCCGATACGTCGATTTTGAAAATCTTTTCCGCCCCCGAATCGTAAACGAATAGATATCCTCCGTTATACTTTATCCCGGACGGAGCTTGATAGGTCGGCCACGCCGGTTCCCACGAGTCGATAAAAGAAAAATCCGATATCAAATATTTATAAACGACTCGCTCGTTGCCCGGCGCTACCTTCGTTCCGGTTGCGTAAAAATATGTCCCATCGGCGCACAATCCTTCGACCGAACTAAAATTATGGGCCGCGGTGCTTCGGACGAGTAGGCCGGTGGTCGTGGAATAGCCGTCGAATTTCCCGGTTGTCTCGTTGTGGAGGATCAAAAGGCCGGCACTTAAACATCCGTTCCTTCGCGTGGCTTCTCCGGCAAAAGCGGCGGCGGAAACAAATTCCGCCGTGTCGAGGTTCCACTCGGTTCCGCGCGTTCCCGGCACGTCCGTCGATCCGGATGCTTCTTGCCCTTCGCCGGAAAAAGAAATAGCCCCGGCGAGGTTTTCGTAGGCGTCGGTGGTCCCAAAAACGAAATACGAGTAGCCGAGGAGCCACGTATCGGCCTCACTCCCTTCCGGCCCGAGGATAAGGCCCTGAAACGTAGGGACTGCCTCTTCGTGAATGTCTTGCGGTCCGGAAAAAGTGACCGATCCGGCCGCGTGGGCGACGGTGACGCGGTTCGCGGTGCCGAGGAGTTGCTTGTATTCCCACGCGTCTCCGGCCGCGTTCACTCCTACGAGGAAGTCGCCGGTTCCGAGCGCGGCGAGGCCGGCGAGAGAGAGGGTGAGATCGGCGGAGAGGTCGCCGCCTCCGGCGAGGGGCGAGGTTGTGTTGACCTTTCGGCTCAACGGTACTCCGGAAGGCGTCGGCGTCGATCCGCCGCCTCCTCCGGATTGCTTCAACGTGAGGATGTCGCCTTTGAGTTTGCGGATCGCCTTTTCGAATTCCGGTTTAGTTACGAATTGCGCGCCCACGGTTTCTCCCTCAATAGGCTTGGCTATCCAAAACGGCTGTCACCTCGACCGTTCCGGGCAAAGGTTTTTTTACCACCTTTTGAACGATAAACAAAACCCCAACGAGACTCCCCGTCGACGACATCGCCCTTTCACGCGATATTTTCACCTTATCCGCGGGTTGGAGATCCCACCCGAGGCCGCCGGCCAACGTGAACGTCACGGTGATTTTCGGTTTTTGGAGGTGTTGCTTTCGGGAGGACGCCGGATCGGTTCCGAGGTAGTCCTCGGCGAGTTGGAGGGCGTCGGCGTAGGTCGTTAAATTCGTTTCAATTTCGAGCGTACGTTGATTCCGATAAAAGAGCGTGGCGATGGACGACTCGGCCTCCGCCACGAGCCATTCTTGGAGGGCCGGGTCTTCGGCATACTTCACTTTCACTTTCGAATAAATCGAAGACCAATCCCGCCGCATCGAAAAGGCGTGGAAATGGTGATCGCGGAAATGAGGAGTCCCGGCCGGTTCGCCGGCCTCCGCATATTTCAACCGGAACGTTCCATCCACTCCCGGGATGAGTTTGAATAATTGGCCGCGTTCGAATTTCCGGAGTTGTTCTCCGAATTCCCGGTCAATATCCAAGTTCACGGCCAACGCCTCCGTCCGGGCCGCTTTTAATGCCGTGAGGTCGGCCGCGTTTAAACCGGCCGCGGAGCCGCCGAGGACGTTGATGTAGATGTCCTCGAGGATGTCGGCAACGTTCGTCATAAGGTTCCCGCCATCGTCCGGCCGGCCTTCGATATCCGCCCGGAGGTCGGTGGCCGGTCCGCGTTGAGGGAAGTAGGCGTGGTCGGCGTTGCCCGGATAATTCTCGAGGCGATACGAAGGCGAGCCGACAATCGTTTCCGGGGAATTCGACGAAAGGAGCGTCATCCGGGTTGTCCGCGTCGAATCCGGCGCGCCAACGAGGGCCGCTTCGACAAGGATTTGGCTTAGGTACCACGGCCCTCCCGCGGCCGGCGTCTTGAAGGATTGAGCGATGCGCGTGTTCGCCGCCTCTTTCCGGAGGTATGCTTTGTAGTTCCATCCCGGTCCCCACACCCAATTGTCGACAAGGATATACTCGCCGCCCTCGAGGGAGTCTTTCACGTAGACGCGGAATTGGATATCTTTCGATTGATCCGACCACGCGCCGGCTCCGTTGATGTAGTAGAGCGTTCCGTCGAGGTAGAGATCGGGATTCGTTTGCTGACCGAAGCCGAGATAATCCGTTCCGTTGATCGCGTAGTCTGACTCGAGGACAAAATAATAGGTCGTGTTGGCTTGGAGGATCGGCGTCGATCCGATTGTGACCACATTATTGTCGGCGTTGACCGTGTACTCCGTAGTCGGAGCCAACGTGACGCCGGCTTCGCGAAGGGCGGTGAACGTTTTATTCGCCCGGCGAGAAAACTTCCACTCGCCCAATTCCGTGTTTATGCAAACCGGAGCGACGCCGGTCAAATCGCCGTACAACTCCTGCACCGCCATCCCCTCGGCCGAAGGATCAAGGTTCGGATAATCATCGATCCAATACCGCGTGGCCGGGATGATTTTCCGGAGCATTTCGCGGCCTACGGGAGCGACGTAGAGGTCGCCCCACAGGACGGCCCAATGTTCCGTCGTCATCATTTTTCCCGGCGTCACCTCGATCGACCACGGCCGGGAGAGGCGTTGGTAGAGGTCGAGACCTTCCTTCAATTCCGCGGCCGATATCCCATCGTAAGGGTCCGGTTCGGGAGACCAAAGGCCGATCGAAAAATAATATTCCTTATCGGGATAGGTGGAACGGAGGGTGTCGATGTAGTCGGCCACGGTTTTCGCGAGCGACGCGTTGACGTCATAAACGCCGTAATACATCCAAACCCAAAGGCCATCCGTGTTCGCAAGGATTGTCGGATAATATTGGCCCCATTCCCACGCCATCCTCTCCGGATACCAAAACGCCGGTTGGACCATGAGGAAAAATTTTTTTCCGTTCGCGTTGGCGATGGCCGTGAGTTCGGCGTAAAAATTCGAGAGGTAGGTCGACTTCCATTTCCCGAGCGTTTCATCTTCAACGTCGATCGCGCCGCCCCCCGTCCGCGGCCAATCTGCCTCGCCCGTGTCGGCGATGAATTGGGCCTTCGCCTCAGCCGAATAATCGACGTGCCGCCACGCGCTTTCGGAGAGGACGAGGGCATAGAACGAATAGTTCTCACAAAGGTAGGTCGCGTAGGCGATGAATTTGTCGTGGAACGTTTCGCCGCTCTCAACCATCTTCGTCATGTTCACCCAATAGTGAACCACACCCGATCCGCCGCACGAGGAACACGGCCGCCACGTAGCCCCCATGTTGTAGGTGACGTACCATTTAAAAACCGCGTAGGCGTTGGCCGCCGTGGTATAGGAATTCGCGAGCGTCACTACGGTGATCGTGTTAGCTCCGGCGTTGAACGATTCGATCTCACATTCCTCGGTGTTCGAGTCGTCGGTGATTTGAACGAGGCTTCCGATTTCGAGCGCGTATTTATCGCCCATCCCGGCCGGAAGCGTGATCGTGACGCTCGATCCGGCCGATATGTTCGCTTGGATCGTTTCGCGCGGTTCCTCGATCTCCCCGGCTCCGGCCGGATAGGGGTATTGATGCGAATGATCCTCCGGGCACGTGGCATAATTCTCCGTCACCTCGTCGGCGAGGATCGCCGCGTCACCGGGATAATTATTGTTATGGAGGTTGTCGAGGACATCGAGTTCCACCATCACCTCGAGCCCCGCTTCACGTGCGATCTCGATACATTTTTGAACGTAGTCCTCGGCCGAATCCGCGCTCGTATAATTCCAAACATCCGGATGGCCGCGGTATTTGAAAAAGGTCCAATCCGGAGATCCGCCCGGAATGACCGTGGCCGTCCCGCTTTCGGCGAGGAGGAGGTCAAGGAATTCCGGGAACGCGTCGTTGGCCGAATAGAGGGTGGAGTTGATGTCGGCCCGAACGATTTTGAATTTTTGTTGGGCTCCCGGCGTGACCGGCGTCTCGACGAGGGGCAACGTCGAATAATCACTCTCGATCGACGCACCGCTCCCGATCGGCCATCCGCCGAAGTAAAATTCCGTTCGGTATTCCGTCCTCTCCCGGCATCGCAACGAGAACAAGAACCAAACGTATTGGAGCTTCGCTCCCGGCGCGCCGGCATACGAAACGAACCGGGATTGCTTGAAGTCGACGTAGCGGCAAAACATCCCACACGAGGCATCCGACGAATAGCAAACGAGGTAGCCTTCAACGTTGAGATACGGGCCGACGCCGGAGGTCTCCGGGGTCAACGTTCCCACGGCCGTCACCACGTAGGTGATGTCATCGTAGGGCAAGGGCGAGGAGACATCCTCGATGCCCCCCATCGAAACGTTGCCGCCGGTATTTTGAAAATCATATCCCTGCGGGAAAACGTTCGCCTCGAGAGCGATGGTGGGGTTGTGGAGCGTGGCATCGGTCGTATCCTCGAACACGACCTTCGCGAAGTTGTCGCCATCGGTGAGTGAGATCGTGACGGTGAAATTATGCTCCGTCCCATCGCCCGAGACGTAGGTCTTCGTGGCGATGAGGGA
>JALOCE010000072.1 GCA_023227925.1 Candidatus Omnitrophota bacterium | reverse complement strand
TAAACTCAATGAACACCCAGCCGGTCAACGCCCAAAAAAAAGCTAATTCATATTTGATTGTTTTTGGGAAGTTCTTCTTATGTAAATAGAAAAAATTCTTGATTAAAGCGTGCGCCCTCACAAAATCATCCCTTTTTTCGGAAGGGCCTAAGTGAATAACCTTTGCGGCCGGCGTAAAATAATTCTGGTATTTCCGGGAAAGGCGGTAAGCAAAATCATCATCCTCCATATACATATACCTGTATAGGTTTTCGTCAAACTGGAATTCTTTGAAGATTTCTTTCCGGAAAGCCATGTTGCAGCCGAATAAGAACTCTGCGGGTTTTGCTTCTTTACAGCAACAGTCCTTAAGGCGGGTGGCAAACCCCGAAGCTTGGAATTTTCCATTTCCTTCCCGGTATAAAAGAAAAATCTTTGCGTATATATGCATTAACAATCTTAAAACCGGGTTTACGGAAATATCCCTTACCTCTACGGAACCGGATACCCCGCCGATCCTCTCAGGGAAACGCTGAAAAACAGAGATTATCTCTTTAATATAGTCCTTATCCAAAATGACATCATCATCTATAAAAATTATAATCTCCCCGGAAGCTTCTTTTATCCCGGCATTTCTCTGGCGGGTCAATCCTTTGGGCGCTTTAATGATTTTGTAATTTAATGCACCCTTTAGATAATCCCTCAAATACATCTGGAGCTGGTTGGTATCATCTCCGTCAATGATCAGGATCTCATCGGGTTGATGCGACTGCTTGCTTAAGGAATCAAGGCAATGCATTAAATTATCCTGCCTGCGGTATGTAGGTATCAATACTGATACTCTGCTCATATTTTTCCCATTACAGAAATTTCAGCGGCTTGGTTAATCCAACAACCGTAGCCGGAAAAGACTTTAATTGCTTCGGGTCTTTCATTTTTAGAAAATTATAGAAAAAATATCCGTTAAAGAACAGAAGGTAAGCCAAAAACCTGATCATCTTATCCAGGGAATCAGCTTTTATATTCCTCCTATAAAAACGAATAAAATTTATGACCCTGTGATACGGATCAAGGCGCATAGAGTAAAAACCCTTCTTAGAGGGATAATGGTAAAGGACGGCCCTGGGACTAAAAACAGTTTTATAACCAAGCCTCCTCATCCTATAAGCCAGGTCAGTATCGCTGTACTCTGATGTCTCGGTATAACATTCGTCAAAATTTCCTACCCTCTGGCTAAGCTCTCTCTTAAAGGCCATATTGCACGACTCAGGGTGGTCCACTTCTATGATCTTGTCAAGTTTCAGGCTATCGGGGAAATTCGCCCCAAAAGAGATGGCGCCGCTTTTAAAATCTTTACCTATGGCCATAAATTGCCCTTCGCATAAAAAATCATTATAAAACTTCCCGATCAGCCTCCAGAACCAATTCCCTTTTTTGAATTCATCCTGGAAAAGAAATACATCGCGGTTGATCATCGCTTCCCCGGGCGTGATAACCGGCCCGGTGGCACAACCTACATCAGGATTCTCCCGGAACACGGCCATCAAATTCTTTAACCAGTCTTCGGTCAAGACTACATCATCATCGATGCGGATAGCAATATCGCCTTTTGCAGAATTTATGGCGCAATTCACCGCGTTTACAAAACCGGTCTTATCCTGAAGCACAAAAACAGTCCGAAAAAACTGGTTATATTTCTGGCAAAGCTCTCCAGTGCCATCATTCGAACCACCGTCGGAGACGATCACTTCGAAAGCAGTAAAAGATTGTTTTCTTATAGACTCAAAAAGCCTCTCCAGGTTATCCCGGCGGTTATAGGTAGGTATCAAGATACTTGCTTCTATCATTATGCCAACCCCGCATTTAAATAAGAGGCGATCTTCCTAAGGTAATCCCCTATGCCTTCACTGGATTTTATCGTCTTCAGGATGCTAGTATCGCCTCTGGCCCTGATTTCCCTATTTATTATTCTGCGTTTCTTTAGCAAAAGACCAAAATTAAGTATATTCCAGAAAATACCCTTAATGATATAGAAAAAATCCCTTAATTGGCCTTTTAATAAAAATAAAAGAGACAAAATAATCCAGGAAAAAATATGCAAAGGCAAGAATCTGATCAAGTTCCTAAATTCCAGATTTTTTATCAAGGTAGAAATATAATTGCGGCAGCCGTAATACCGGACTACATACTTAGAGTAGTATTTTTTTATATCTTTCTTGGCAGTCTCAAAGGCATGATAGACCACTGCCTTGGGGACAAAAACCACCCGATAACCTGCCAGCCATACCCTCCAGCTTAAATCGGTTTCTTCTAAATACATATAAAAATCTTCGTCAAAACCGCCGATCTTATCGAATAGATCTTTCCTGATAATGCTGGCTGCCGACTTTGCGCTTAATATATCGGCGATATAATCAAACTGCCCGGTATCCTTCGCGCACCTGGAACGCTCGATCAAAAAACCTAACGGCCCGAGGTAATCGCCCGCGCAATCATAAAAATCCGTATCCATGCGCAGTAATTTTGCCTGGGCAGCGCCGATAGACTTATCACGTTCTAATACTTCTACGAACTCGTTTATCCAGTCCGCTTTGACTTTTGTATCGTTATCGAGAAAAATAAGATACTTCCCCTTAGCGGATCGCGAACCTCTATTCCTGCCTACCGCAGGGCCAAGGCTACCGGAATTCTCAACGAATTTTAATCTTTGATCTGAACCAAAGGCCTTCTTTACATATTCCAGGCTTCCATCGCCAGAAGCATTATCGACAAAAACAACCTCAAAATCTGTATAGCTGCTGTTTAGGACTGAAGAAAGACAGGTATCGACAAAATCAATACCATTATGATTCACGATTATAACCGAGACAAGAGGGTTCATAACCTATTTTTAAAAAAATGAGCAAATCTTTCCAGTATATAGTTTACCATCTCTCTATTTATACCCGGATATACGCCTATCCAGAATGTACTCTGCATGATAAAATCGGTATTCTCTAAAGTGCCGGAGACACGGTATTTGATATCCTTGAATACCGGCTGTTTAATGATATTACCGGCGAAAAGCATCCGGGTAGCGATCTTATTTTTTTCCAGGTACTCTACTAATTCATTTTTACTAAAGCCTGCTCCCTTTTTTACCGAAATAAGGAAACCAAACCAGCTGGGAAGCGCCCCGGGGTTAGCCTTAGGCAAGATCAGGTAATCCTCGTATTTTTTTAAGCCCGCATATAATAATTCAAAGTTACGGCTCCTTATCTGGATGAATTTTCCCAGCTTCTTTAATTGCTCTACGCCGATCGCCGCCTGCATATCCGTAGCTTTTAAATTATAACCTAGATGGCTATAAATATATTTATGGTCATAACCATAAGGCAGGTCTCCTAATTTCCATTCGAATCTTCTGCCGCAGCAATTATCTTCCCCCGGCTCGCACCAACAGGCCCTTCCCCAATCGCGGAAAGACTGTATTATAACTTTTAATTTATCGCTATTAGTTACCAGCGCTCCCCCTTCTCCCATGGTAATGTGATGCGCCGGATAAAAACTAAAAGTGCCTATATCGCCGAACGTCCCTACGTACCGCCCTTTATATTTAGAACCCAGGGCATCACAGGCGTCTTCAATCAAAAAAAGGCCATATTTCTTGGCAATCTTTACGATTTTAGTTAAATCAAAGGGGTTACCCAGTGTATGCGCGACAAAGATCGCCTTTGTCTTTTTTGTCACTGCCTTCTCTACTATTTTAGGATTAATATTGTAACCGGGCAGTTCTACATCCAGAAAAACAGGCACTAGTTGGTTCTGCACTATCGGGCTTACGGTAGTAGGGAATGCCGCGGCAGTAGTAATAATTTCGTCACCGGGCTGTAATCTTTTCTTTCCTAATTCGGGGGAAGTAAGCGCTGTAACTGCCAAGAGGTTAGCAGAAGAGCCCGAATTGACTAAAAGGGTATGCTTGCATTTTAAGAACCTGCAGAATCCTTCTTCGAATTCCCTGGCGAAACGGCCGCTAGTCAGCCAGAATTCTAAAGCAGAATCAACCAGGGATATTATCTCTTTTTCATCATACACGCGCCCGGAACAATTGACTTTAGTCTCACCAGGAATAAAACGCTTAGGCTGATTTTCGAGTTTATAAAATGCCCTGACTTTTTTAAAAATATCGCTTTTCAGCTTTTGATTTCTTTTGTTAACCATGTTTTTCTTTTTTCATCTCCAATAAACCCTGCTCTGCCCCGGATATACCTATGCCAAATTCCTTCTCTACTTTTGCTATCTTTAAACCTCCGTTAAGGGGCCGCCTTGCCCTGCGCTTTAGCTGTTCGGTAGTTACACCGACGATTAAATCCCTATTTAAACTAAAGACCTTGGCTACCAAAAAAGCAAAATCTAAGCGGCTGATTACTGTACTGCCTGTTATATTATAGATACCTTCTTTACCGGCCTTAGCCAATTTCCAGCTCAGCGCCGCTAAACTCCCTGCATAAGTAGGCGTAGTAATCTGGTCGGATGCAACCTCTACTAATGACCCTACCCTGTTCTTCTTTATCAGATTAACGACAAAATTCTTTTCTTGCGGTTCCCAGCCATAAATACAGGTAGTCCTGATGATCAAATAATCAACCAAGTTCTCCCTGACTGCTTTTTCAGCTTCCAGCTTTGACTGGCCATACACCCCCAGAGGCGCCGGTAAATCCTCTTCTCCATAGGGGCCATTCTGCCCATTGAATATAAAATCCGTAGAAAAATAAATTAATTTAGCTTTTTTATCTTTTAGTATCAACGCTATGTTTTTTACAGCTTCGATATTTATTTTGAAACAAGCTTCCTTATTCTCTTCGCAGAAATCAACGTTAGTCAGGGCTGCAGGCAAAAAAACAAAGTCAGGCTGGGTTTCATCAATGATCTTTCTTACCGCATCAATAGATGTAATATCCAGATAAACCGAATCATCTAAAGGGTAATTCTGGAATGTCCCTACGGTATTACATTCAGGCGAAATCAATCTATAAAGGTAACTTCCGACTAATCCCGATGCCCCGATGATCAGAACATTCTTCATTTATGCTTTATTTCCCAATTATAAGGTATATCGTTTTCAAAAGGGTCTATACGCACTATCTCCTGAGGATCATGCGGCAGCGTAGCACAATTAGCCACTATTGCAGGCTTAGTCCCAATGCCTTTAAAGCCATTGGTTACGCCGGCAGGGATCCTGACCAGGCAATAATTATCTTCCCCGATGAATATCTCCTGGATCTCTTTATAAGTAGGGGACTTGGGCCGGGAATCATACAAAGCTAATTTTATCGCGCCGCTTACCACCGCATAATTAAGCGTCATTTTCTTATGCACATGCCATCCCTTTACTACGCCGGGATAAACTACGGAAAAATAAATCTCGCCAAACTTCTCGAAATGCTTATCATCGCAACGCAACATATGCATGATCTTTCCTCTTTCATCAGAGATCTGCTTTAGTTCTTTAACGATCACCCCGTCAATCATTTTTGCCTCCCTTGCTTAAATATTCCTCGTACCATTTGATACTCTTCTTTAAGCCGGAGTCCAAATCATAGCTAGGATGCCAATCTAATACCTTACCTGCCTTCTGAATAGAGAGATATTGGTCTTTTATTTCGTGCTTGGTCTCATTTAAGATTTTCGGGGAAAGCTTCTTATTCATAAGTTTCAGGATTTTTGTAACAAGGTCTAATACTGTAACGTGTATGCCGCTAGAAAAATTAAAAGCCTCGCCATGGATCTTCTTGTCCTGCATCTTCTCGGCAAGCGTCAAGAATGCCAGGACCGCGTCTTCTGCATAAAAATAGTCCCTCAGATACTTCCCATCGCTTCTTATGATCGGCTGTTCATTATAAAAAGCGGAACGGATAGTCCCGGGAATGATCCTGCTGAAATTCAGGTCTCCGCCGCCGTAAAGATTGGCGCAACGCGTAATACATACGGGCAGATCATAAGTCTTATGATAAGCCTGGGCAATTAAATCAGCGCAGCTTTTAGAAACATCATATGGATGCAGGCCTTTTAATTGGTCGTCCTCTTTATAAGGTAATTTCTCCTTCTCGCCATAAGCCTTATCGCTGGAAGAAACAATCACCTGCCTTATGAATTTCCCGTGACGGCAGGCCTCTAAAACGTTCCACGTCCCTTTAATGTTGGCCTCAAAAGTAGATAAAGGATCGTGATTTGCCACTGTTACGATAGTCTGGGCGGCCAAATGAAAAACAGTCTCAATTTCATATTCGTTGATTATCCGGTTCATGAGGAAATAATTTTCTATATCGCCCCTGACTATATTCATCTTATTGAATAAACCCAGGTGTTGCAAATTTGAGTCGGGAACGTCGTCGCGGACTAACCCGACTACCTTCGCCCCTCTTTCTAAGAGATATTTTACAAGCCAAGAGCCCAAAAGGCCGGTGGAACCGGTAATAAATACCTGCTTATCCCTCCAGAATTTATGCATTTTTATTTTCCTTTCCAAATTATCCATGGCGCGTTACCATCTTTTACGAATTGATTTAATTTCAGGTTATCTTTATAAGTATCCATGCACTCCCAGAAACCGGCGTGTTTAAACGCCGCTATTTCGCCTTTTTTCACCAATTGCGGTAACGCATCCTTCTCTAATATATTATTTCCTTTTAAGTAACGAAAAATACTCTTGTTGAAAACAAAAAATCCGCCGTTAATCCAATGATCCAATATCGGCTTCTCTTCAAAGTGGGTTACGGCATTGGTATGCGAATCAACCCCGACAATCCCAAACGGCGAAGACGGCTTGACTACGGTCAGCGTGGCAGTCTTTTTATGCTGTTTATGAAAATCCAGGAGTTTATTTAAATTAATATTGGCAAGGCCATCGCCATAGGTGGCGCAAAAGGTATCGGAATCGATCAGGCTTTCGATTTTCTTTATCCGAGCGCCCGTGTTTGTCTCAAGGCCCGTATCGCAAAAACTAATTTTAAACTCCCTGCTATTTTTAAAATATTTTCTTACGCTTTCCCCTTTATAGCCCAGGCATAAAATAAAATCATTTAGCCCAAAATATGAGTAATACTTCATAATATGCCAGATTATGGGCTTATCGCCGACGCTGATCAAGGCCTTGGGAAGGCCTTCTAAATCCTTGCCCATCCTGGTACCTTTACCACCGCAGAGAATAACTATTTTCATTTTTAATTTTTAGGTGTAGCGACTATGCTTATATTCCAGTCTTTCCCTGTTATAATTTTGCCTATGCGCATAAAAGGAAAAGAATCTAAGACCTTAAAGCCGGAATCCTCCAATATCTGCGATAGCTCGCCTTGCGTATAATACTTCATCCTGTGTAATTCATTTATTGCTTTCTTTTTTTTGCCGCCTTCAAAGTAAGTGCAAAGATACTTGATCTTTGCAAGAGAATTCCTGTTGTCTAAAACTGTATCCGATACCCTGCATACCTTGCTATCCCCGTCAATAAATACTTTTTCTTTGTGCGGCAGAAAATATTTTTTTACCGCATCCTTATTCCAGAAATCAAATGTGAATACGCCGCCTTCGCGCAGGCAATTGCGGATATTCACGAAAGCCCTCTTTAAATCCTGATGGTTTGTTACATACCCGACGCTTGCAAACATAGCAATTACAGCGTCGAATTTTTTATCATGCCTGAAATCCTGCATAGGCCGGCTGCCGGAACTAAATTTAATATTTAACTTTGCTTTCCCTGCCTTATATTTTGCGATTTTAAGCATATAACAGGATATATCCTGCGCCGAAATACTAAAACCACACTTTGCCAAAGGTAATATATGATTACCGGTGCCGCATGCTACATCCAAAACATCATTAACCGGACGACGGGAATATTTTTTAAAAATCCTTCTTAAAAAAGCGCACTCGCTATCATAATCCTTGTCTTTATAAAGGATATCGTAAACTTTTGAATACTGCACAAATGTCTTAGGCATATCTTTTTTTGATCTTCTTTAATTTATCAGAGATAAAATCTATTTTTTTCTCGTCAAGCGTAAGGCCGGAAGGTAGATATAAACCCCTCCTGGAAATATCTTCGGCAACAGGATATTTTTCTTTGAGGAAAAGCCCCATTTTCCTGAATACCGGCTGTTTATGCATCGGGACAAAGAATGAGCGCGTATCTACGCCCTCGCCATACAGTTTTTCCCTGACTTTATCGCGCGATAGGCCGAATACCTTTTCATCGATAAGTACCCCATACATCCAATATACATTCTTAGCCCACTTTTCTTCCCTGGGTATCTCTATGCCCTCGATGTTTTTAAGCCTTTCATTATAAATACGGGCGATCCTTCTCTTCTTGTCGATTAAACTTTCTATCTTGGACACCTGCGCCAGGCCTACTGCTGCCTGAAGGTTAGTCATACGGTAATTAAAACCTATGTCTTTATGCAAATAACGGACCTTCTTCTGGAAAGCCATGTTCCTGAAATATCTAGCCGCTAGAGCAATGCGCTTATTATTAGTCACAACCATGCCGCCTTCTCCGGTCGTAACAATTTTGTTTGCGTAAAAACTAAAGGCAGCGGCATCGCCTAATGCTCCGGCCTTGATACCCTTATACTCTGCCCCATGCGCCTCAGCAGCATCTTCCAGGATATCGATCTTTTTTTCTTTTTTGATTTTCCAGATCGGCTCCATGTCCACAGGGTGCCCGTAGATATGCACCGGCAATATCGCTTTAGTTTTCTTAGTGATCTTACCCCTGATTTGAGCCGTATCCATATTCCACGTTCTCGGCTCTGCATCGACTAAAACCGGTTTTGCTCCGGTGTAAATAACTGCATAAGCAGTTGCGATCATGGTAAAAGCCGGAATGATCACCTCGTCTTGCTTTGCAATCCCTAAAGAAAGCAGGCCTAAATGTATAGCGCTTGTGCCGTTCATACAGGCTACGCCGTATTTTACCCCGCAGAACCCTGAAAATGCCTCCTCAAATTCTTTTACAAATGAGCCTTCGCTGGAGATCCATCCGGTTTTAACGCACCTACCGACAAGCTCCAGTTCTTTTTTCCCGAATTTGACGTCATTTACATAAATCATTTAAAAACGCTCCTTATCACCGTCTACTCCTGAATATGGGCCTTGCTTTACTTCCAATATCCTGGAATCCTGAAGGAACTTTATGCTATGGCCGCCGCTGGCAAGCAAAATCGTATCTCCGCCGGATAAACGCACAATCTTTATTTGCACTTTATCTTTACTGTAAAGCGAAA
>JALOCE010000071.1 GCA_023227925.1 Candidatus Omnitrophota bacterium | reverse complement strand
GGGATAAATAAGATGCGTAAGACTATTATTGCAGGAAACTGGAAGATGTATAAAACCATACCGCAGGCAATCGAGCTTGCTAATGGATTAAAGCGCGAACTCTTTGATTTAGACGCGCAGGACATAGATATCGTCATCTGCCCGCCTTACACGGCTTTAAACGAAGTCTCTGAGGTGGTTATTAATTCCAATATCCAGTTGGGCGCCCAGGATGTTTACTGGCAGGATGAGGGGGCGTTTACCGGTGAAGTATCTTCCCTGATGCTTAAAGACGCGGGAGCTAGATTTATAATCATCGGGCATTCTGAACGCCGCCAGTATTTTGGCGAAACAAATGAAAGCGTAAATAAAAAGATCAAAGCGGTATTGGGGCATGATCTAACGCCTATTGTCTGCGTGGGGGAGAGTTTGAATGAAAGAGAGCAGGGCAAGACTTTTCAGGTCTTAGACGACCATATAAAAAACGGCCTGCATGATCTGACGCAAGACGATGTTCTAAAGATAGTCATTGCTTATGAGCCGGTCTGGGCAATCGGGACAGGCAAAACCGCTACGGCAGCCCAGGCACAAGAAGTGCATAAATATATTCGCGGTTTGTTGATAAAGATGTATAATGCTGATATAGCCAATAGCATTAGGATACAGTATGGCGGGAGCGTCAAGCCGGAGAATATTACGGAGTTAATGAAAGAGCCGGATGTTGACGGCGCCCTGGTAGGCGGCGCAAGCCTTAAAATTGAATCATTCGCACAGATCGTAAAAAAAGCAAGCGAGGTTAAAAAATGATAGGTTTAATCATAGTACTGCACGTAATTATCTGCATTTTATTAATTATCCTTATATTGATCCAGGCGGGCCGCGGAGGAGGGCTGGTCGATTCTTTATCCAACGTAGAATCGATGTTTGGGACCAAGACCCCTGCTTTCCTGACACGCACCACAACCATATTATCTATTTTATTTTTTATTACTTGCGTAAGCCTGGCGCTTTTATCCGTAAAGCAAAGCCAGTCCCTGTTGAAAAATATTAAAGTATCGGAACAGCAATTACCTCAAGCTGTTCCGGCAGGAGAAGTAACAAAGCAGCCAACTACTACGCAAGAGGCACCCAAAGAAACAACAAAAGAGCAGCCAAACACACAGGCAAAAGAGGCACCTAAAACTCAAAACAAATAATTGATGCTCACCGTTTTAGGACTTAAGTTAAAGCTATCACTTATAGTGGTAGCTTTTTTTATTTACGGTAGTGTTTTTGCCCAGGATTACGGCGATGCTGTTGTAGCTGGATCTATCGCTGACGCACGCACCCTTATTCCTATCCTTGCCTCGGATTCCGCTTCAAGCGAGGTATCTTCCATGGTTTTTAACGGCTTAGTAAAATACGATAAGGATATAAATTTAATAGGAGACCTTGCGGAAAGTTGGGAGATAAAAAATGATGGTTTAGTGATTATCTTTCATCTGAGGAAAAATATATTCTGGCATGATGGAAAACCTTTTACTGCCCGCGATGTAGAATTTACTTATAAAAAATTGATCGATCCTAATACAAAGACTCCATATAGCGGAGATTTTGAAAGGGTAAAATCTTTCGAAGTCCTAGATGATCATACGATCAGGGTTACTTATAAGGAGCCATTTGCCCCGGGCTTAAGCAGTTGGGGGATGGCTGTAATGCCAAAACATTTATTAGAGGCTGAGGATCTGAATGTAACTAAATTTTCCCGTAGGCCTATCGGGACCGGCCCGTATAAATTTAAGGCCTGGAAGGCCCAGGATAAGATCGAGCTGGAATCAAACCGCGATTACTTCGAAAAGAGGCCTTATATTGACCGTTATATCTATCGTGTTATACCCGATGAATCCACTATATTCCTGGAGCTTCAGACCCAGGGCCTTGATTCTGTCGGTCTTACTCCGTTACAATATACGCGTCAAACAGATAACCCGTTCTTTAAAAAATACTACCGGAAATTCCGCATCCCCAGTTTCAGTTACGTATATTTAGGCTATAATTTAAATAATCCTAAATTCAGTGACCTGCGTATAAGGCAGGCATTGAATTACGCGGTAGATAAGACCGAGATTATTAAAATAGTGCTTTTGGGATTAGGAGAAGTAGCCACAGGGCCATTTATCCCGCAGGGCTGGGCATATGATAAAAATGTTTTACCCGCGCCTTTCGATCCGCAAAAAGCGGTTAAACTTTTAAGCGAGGCCGGCTGGGTTGATTCAAATGGCGATGGTTGGTTGGATAAGGATGGGCAGATTTTTGAATTTACCATAATCACTAACCAGGGAAACGAAGAACGTATTAAAGTCGCCCAGATTATCCAAAGGAGGCTTAAAGATATCGGCATAAGGATCAAGATCAAAATCGTAGAATGGAGCGTATTCCTGGCTGAATTCATCGAAAAGAAGAAGTTTGAAGCAGTGCTTTTGGGCTGGTCGCTATCCCGCGACCCGGACAATTATGATATCTGGCATTCTTCCAAAACCAAAGAAGGAGAATTCAATTTTATCGGTTATAAAAACGAAGAAGTGGACAGGTTATTAGTCGAGGCGCGCCGGACCTTTGATCAGGAGAAGAGAAAGGCTTATTATCAGGCGATCCAGCGGATACTTTATGCTGAACAGCCGTATATGTTTCTTTATGTGCCGGATAGTTTATTTATTTTACATAGCCGTTTTCAAGGGATAAAACCCGCGCCCATCGGGATCGGGTATAATTTTATAGATTGGTGGGTCCCCAAGAGCCAGCAAAAATATAAAATAAGGTAGATCATGTTAAACGGGAAGAAAATAATCGTTGTTTTACCGGCTTACAACGCCGAAAAAACATTAGAAGCTACTTACAGAGAGATACCTAAAGACATCGCAGATGAGATCTTGCTTGTCGATGACTGCTCCCAGGATAAGACAATTGAGATCGCCAGGAAACTGGGTATTTTTGTGGTTTCACATAAACAGAATTTAGGCTATGGGGCAAATCAAAAGACCTGTTATAGGGAGGCATTAAAAAGAGGCGCGGATATCATAATTATGCTGCATCCTGATTATCAATATCCTCCTAAATTAGTCATGCCTATGGCCGCATTGATCTCTACCGGTAGTTTCGATGCAGTGTTGGGTTCGCGGATATTAGGCGGGTATGCCCTAAAAGGCGGTATGCCGCTTTATAAATATATTTCCAACCGCCTCTTGACCTTTATGCAGAATATTTGCCTGGGCGAAAAACTTTCTGAATACCATACCGGCTATAGGGCTTTTTCCAGGGAGGTATTGCTTACGCTGCCCCTTTTAGAAAACTCGGATGATTTTATTTTTGATAACGAGATCCTGGCTCAAATATTCTATTTTAAATTTAAAGTAGGCGAAATAACCTCGCCGTGTTCTTACAACAGCGATTCTTCTTCCATAAATTTTAAGCGCAGCGTTGTCTATGGTATAAGGGTATTAGTTAATACTTTGAAGTATATGTTTCAGAGAAAAAAGATCGGGCATTATAAAATTTTTGATAATAAGAACGGTAAAAAAATAGAATTAAACGATGATTAAAAGAGGTTTATTTTATATTATAATTATTGCATTAGCGATAAAAGCCTTTTTGTTTTTCTTCGCTCTGGTTTACGCGCCCCAGAGTAAATTTCAGAATGATTCTTATAGTTACCTTAAAACCGCAGAAGGATTGTCTGCGCAGGGGGTGTTTGGGGCCCGGAATACGGACGGTTCGTTTACATATGAGATCTATAGGACTCCCGGATACCCGGCATTTATCGCTTTTTTTCACGGCCTGCTGAAGGTGCCTCTTGACGGGATACTGATTTTGCAGATTATTTTAAGTTTATTAGCTGCTTTATTTGTTTACAAGGCGGCATTAATCATCGATCCCCGGATAGCTTTTTTAAGCGCGGTTATTATTTTATTGGATCTTCCTATTACGATTTTTTCATTGATTATCCTTTCGGAAACATTATTTTTATTTCTTATTGCTTTAGCGATGTATGTTTTTGTAAAATACTTAAAAGACCAGAAGCTGAAACTGTTGATATTCCTGGCCGTAATATTGGCCGGTGCTACTTATGTGCGGCCGATAAGTTATTACCTCGGCGTTGCTGCGGCAATTCCGATTATCTATGTGAATATGCGTAAAAGCATTAAGAAAACTCTTACCCATAGTTTAATTTTCCTGATCCTCGTTTATAGCTGTATCGGTGTTTGGCATTACAGGAATTATATCCGTTTCAAAGAGCCTGTATTTAGTAGCGTGTCTTCTTCTGACCTTAATCGTTTTGGTATATTCAAAAGTTACACTAGGGAAAAACAGGCAGAAGCAAAGAATAATCCACCTGTATTTTATTATATTGACATCAGCTGCCGGTCTTTGATGTATCTGATGACTTCACCGGGTTCGTTAAAGGATTTTAAATGCCTGCCTCTTAGGGTTATAGCAAAAGCCGCAGGTTACCTTTGGGTAGTTTTTTGGATGCTGGGTTTTATTATCGGGCTCCTGAAGATAAAATATAATATTTTCTATCAAGCGATACTGCTGATTATTTTATATTTTACTGCTGTTTCTATCGCCGGAATCAGCTTTCTGGCTGATGAGCGTTTCAGGGTGCCGATGATGCCTTTTATCGCGGTTATCTCGGCATACGGCTGGAATTATTTATTTAGAAAAAATGCTTAGTTATATTATCCGTAGATTATTGGGGATCATTCCGTTACTGCTGGGTATTACAATCATAAGCTTTAGCATTATTCATCTTGCTCCGGGCAAGCCTACTACTATACAGCAAGCGCTTAATCCTAAAGTATCCCTGGAGGTAAGGGAGCGCCTGGATAAGCTCTATGGATTAGATAAGCCTCTTTATGTGCAATATATTAATTGGTTGGGCCGGTTGGTGAAACTTGATCTTGGCAGGTCTTTTGGCGATGACCGCTTAGTGGTTGATAAAATTTTAGAGAGGATCCCGATTACCCTGGTAATAAATTTGCTTTCTTTATTTTTTATTTTTATCATTGCCGTTCCTTTGGGCGTAAAAAGCGCGCTTAAGCCGAACCAGGCATTTGATAAATACGTCACGATCTTTGTTTTCCTGGGTTTTGCCATGCCTACTTTTTGGCTGGCACTTCTTTTAATGAATTTATTCGGTATACAGCTAGCGTGGCTGCCTATTTCCGGTATTAAATCCCTGGATTTCGAGTATTTTAATATCTGGGGAAAAATAGGGGACCTATCCCGGCATCTTATTTTACCTGTAATTGTTTCAAGCATCGGGGGGCTGGCGGGTATCTCGCGTTATATGCGCTCCAGTATGATCGAAGCGTTAGCCCAGCCTTATATTTATACTGCGCGGGCAAAAGGATTGCCGGAGAAAAGCGTAGTGTATAAACATGCCTTTCGTAATGCTATTTTGCCTATTGTTACTATATTGGGTTTATCTATCCCCGGGCTTTTAGGGGGAAGCGTTATTTTTGAATCGATATTCGCCATCCCCGGGATCGGCAGGTTATTCTATGAAGCTGTGATGATGCGGGATTATCCTTTGATTATGGCAGAAGTAGTCCTAGGCGCGGTGTTGACGATGTTCGGTAACCTTATCGCCGATATTGCTTATGCCTATGTGGACCCCAGGATAGGTTATAAAAATGAGAAATAAATTATTGTTTACAGGCCTGATAATTATTTTGTTTTTTAGCATTATCGCGATTTTAGCGCCTTTGATCTCGCCTTACAATCCTTCGGAGATCGATGCGGATAGCCTTCTTGTGCCGCCTTCGCCCAGGCATCTTCTGGGAACAGATAGCTTAGGCAGGGATATTTTAAGCCGGATGATCTATGGCGCCAGGATATCTTTAAGTATCGGGTTTATTGCTGTGGGTATTGCGCTGGCAATAGGTTTAGTTTTAGGCGCTTTGGCAGGTTTCTATGGCGGGCTTATCGATGCTTTGATTATGCGTTTTGTGGATATCATGCTTTGTTTTCCGACTTTCTTTTTGATCCTGGCAGTAGTCGCGATTTTGGAGCCGTCGATATTCAATATTATGGTTATTATCGGCCTGACCAGCTGGATGGGGACGGCAAGATTAGTGCGTGCCGAGATTTTAAGCCTCAAAGAAAGAGAATTTATCCAGGCGGAGATTGCCATAGGGGCATCTGACTTCAGGATCATTACCCGGCATCTGATCCCCAATGCCCTTGGCCCGGTTTTAGTCAGCGCGATCCTCGGCATTGCCGGCGCTATACTTCTTGAGTCGGGTTTAAGTTTTTTAGGGTTAGGAGTGCAGCCGCCTACGGCCAGTTGGGGCAATATTCTCATTGAGGCGAAGTCTACATTGGGCGTAGCCTGGTGGATTACAATATTTCCCGGGTTGGCTATTTTAATTACGATCCTTGGATTCAACTTGATCGCCGAAGGGCTAAAAGAAAAATTAGGCTAAATACCAAATGGAAAATTTATTGGAAATCAGAAACCTGAAAGTCGATTTTTATCTGAAGGATCAGGTTGTTAATGCCGTAAACGGAGTCAACCTCGATATTGGAAATAATGAGGTCCTTTTACTTGCGGGCGAAAGCGGTTCGGGAAAGACTATAAGCGCTTTAGCTATCACCAGGATTTTGCCTTCGACTGCCCGGATAGTTTCTGGAAGTATCTTTTTTGAAGGCAGGGATCTATTGGCTTTGGATGAGGCAGCATTAAGAATGGTCCGTGGCGCAAGGATAGCTTATATATTTCAGGAGCCGACGAGTTACCTCAACCCGGTTTATTCTATCGGCAGCCAGATCATAGAAACAATAATGCTGCATCAAAATAAAAATAAGCTCCAGGCAAGGCAAGAGGCGCTGGAGTTGCTGGAGCTCGTAAAGATCAAAGACCCCCAAAGGGTCTTATTCGATTATCCGCATCAACTTTCCGGAGGGATGAACCAGAGGGTTTTCATTGCTATGAGCCTGGCCTGCGTCCCTAAGCTTTTGATTGCCGATGAGCCTACTACTTCTTTAGATGTTACTATCGAGGCCCAGATCTTAGAGCTGCTTTTAGACCTAAAGAAAAGGTTTGGTTTTTCTTTGCTTTTTATTACGCATAATTTATCTATAGCCAAAAAAATCGCGGATAGAATAAGTGTAATGTACAAAGGTAAAATCGTAGAAGAAGCCGCTACGGCAAAGATTTTTGACTCGCCGGAACATTTTCATACGCGGGAGCTGATCCGCGCTTACGAAAAAATAGGAAAACTATGATTTTAGAGGTAAAGAACATACATAAGGATTTTGTGATCGAGCGGGGTATTTTAAAGAGGGAGGCCGGATCAGTAAGGGCGCTGGATGGCGTAAGTTTTAGAGTGGAAGAATTTTCCAGCCTGGGTATTGCCGGAGAGTCCGGCTCGGGGAAGACTACTCTTGCTAAAATAATCCTGAAGCTCATGCCTCCTACTTCCGGAGAGATAATTTTTGATAGGGCTCAGGTTGTAAATTTCAGGAAGGATGTCCAGATCATCTTCCAGAATCCTTATAACAGTTTGAGCCCTAAGATGCGCATATTCGATATACTTACCGAGCCGCTTATCATCCACAAAATAGCCCCAAAAAACCTGCTTAAAGATAAGGTTATGGATCTGTTGCGCTTTGTCGGGCTGGATGAAAGCGTATTGGACAGGCTTCCTATAGAATTCTCAGGGGGCCAGCGCCAGCGGATCTGCATTGCCCGCGCTTTGGCAAGCGAACCGAAGTTAATTGTGCTTGATGAACCTATTTCATCATTAGATTTAACGATACAGGCGCAGATGCTGGATTTATTCCTGGAACTAAAAACAAAATTGAAGCTTACTTATATATTTATCAGCCATAATCTGGCCGTAGTCAAGCATATTGCAGATAGGGTTTTGATTATGCAAAATGGCAGGATCGTGGAAGAGGGCAAGGCTGTGGATATCTTCCGCGCGCCTCAAAATCCATACACAGTTGCTCTTTTGAATGCGGCGAAGTCTTAAAGGCATTTTTGCTTGCTCAATTTTAAATTTTATGGTAAGCTAAAAAGAAATTAAGAGAAGGAGGGGTTAAATGTCTAAAGTTTTTATTTTTTTGATGATCATCGGTTTGTCCGTATTGTTCTTTGTTCCTTTAGGATCTGCGCAGACCCAGTCTGAACAGTTGACTATCACTACATATTACCCTTCGCCTTATGGGAGTTACCGGGAGTTGACTGCTTATCAAATGAAAATAGGCAGCACATATTCGGCTGCTGCTACTTCTTTTGTGAATAACGCTTTGCTTGTAGAAGGCAGGATAGGCGCCGGAGTTGCTACTCCGCAAAATAACCTGGATGTAGAAGGAGGGGCTGTCGTAGGCGCCGGATATTCAGGGACGAGTACGGCACCGACTAATGGTTTGCTCGTTGAAGGAAACGTGGGTATTGGCGTAGCTAGTGTTACAAATGCGCAACTGGAAGTGCAGGGAAGAATAAAATCCAATACAGGAAGTTCTGCAGGCAGGGCTACCTGTTGGACAGCCAATAACACTCTTGGATTTTGCTCTGATACGCCCACCGGCGGAGCCTGCACTTGTAACTAGGAGTATAAACTATGCGGGAATTCCTGGAACCTTTTATTTTAGCTTTTATCCCTATTTTTGTAGCAGTAGATGCCATAGGTAATATCCCGCTTTTTATCTCGCTTGCCGAAGACCTGAATAAAAAACAAAAACACAAGATTATCATAGATTCGGTGACTACTGCGACAGTGGTTGCTATTTTATTTATGCTTATCGGTAAATGGGTATTGCGTTTGATAGGCATAACTATCCCCGATTTTCAGATCGCAGGCGGTGCGCTTCTGTTTATTATTGCCGCGCGCCTGCTTCTGCCGGGAGCGCAAAAAGTTTTTCTTGCTAATGGCCATGATAAAGACGTAGGGGTATTTCCGTTAGGCACGCCTTTGATCACTGGCCCTGCGGTATTGACTACGACTTTAATGATGGTGGATACTTTTGGCATGACGCCGACTTTAGTATCCCTGGTATTGAATATGTTTATTGTCTGGATTACTTTAGTGAAAGCCGATAGTATCATGCGGGTCTTAGGTTCAAGCGGCACGCGCGCCTTCGCAAAGATCATGTATATCCTGCTTGGGGCTATAGCGGTAATGATGATCAGGCGCGGCATAACGGGGATATTCCTTAAATGATGCGCAAGGTTCTGACTTTTATCATGGCAGGCGGCAAGGGCGAACGTTTGTATCCGCTGACGCGCGATCGGACTAAACCGGCAG